>JALWNR010000850.1 GCA_027083715.1 Bacteroidales bacterium | reverse complement strand
CATTATTTTGTTTCAACACATTAATTAATGTTACGGTAATTCTGGCACCGGATGCGCCCAAAGGGTGTCCCAAAGAAACGGCTCCTCCGTTTACGTTTACACGGTTTTCGTCCAGTTTTAGCTCTTTAATGGCAGCCAAAGAAACTACGGCAAATGCCTCGTTAATTTCGTAATACTCCACATCGTTTTGCGAAAGTCCGGCTTTGGCAATTGCCTTGGGGATTGCTTTAACGGGTGCGGTAGTAAACCATTCCGGCTCATGAGCTGCATCTGCATAGCCGCGGATTCGGGCAACGGGTTTTAAACCCAGTTCATCTGCTTTTTCTTTACTCATCAGAATCAAGGCGGCTGCTCCGTCGTTAATTGTGGATGCATTGGCTGCAGTTACGGTTCCGTCTTTTTGAAATACGGGACGCAATGCCGGAATTTTATCAAATTTTACGTTGGTGTATTCTTCGTCGGTATCCACCATAATTTCACCTTTGCGTGTTTTAATGGTAACGGGTACAATTTCGTCTTTGAATTTACCACTTTCGACAGCTGCTGCTGAACGTTTGTAAGACTGTACAGCATATCTGTCTTGTTCTTCACGACCAATGCCAAACTCAGCGGCGCACAATTCGGCAGCATTACCCATGTGGTAGTTGTTATATACTTCCCAAAGTCCGTCTTTTACCAATCCGTCAATGAGTTTTTGATCGCCCAGCTTGTTGCCCTTACGCACAGAATCGACATAATAGGGTACGGATGACATATTTTCCATACCTCCGGCAACAACTACTTCATTATCGCCTGTCATAATGGTTTGTGCTGCAATCATTATTGATTTCATACCCGATGAACAAACTTTGTTTACTGTAGTACACGGAACGGTGTTGGGTATTCCGCCAAATAGTGCTGCCTGACGTGCAGGTGCCTGCCCCAGATTTGCAGAAACTACGTTTCCCATAAATACTTCATCAATGATGTTGGCATCTATTCCTGCTTTTTCAATGGCTCCTTTGATGGCTGCCGCACCTAATCTGGTAGCTGATACGGATGATAATGAACCGCCAAAACTACCAATTGGTGTTCGTACTGCTGATACTATAACTACTTCTTTCATTGTTAAATAAATTTAAGATTTTTAGATTTGATTTTTATTTCTGCTCTGATTTAAGCATGTTTTATTTTTGTGTTGAAGATAGAAAGAAATTGATTATCTTTAAAATTAATCTGAAAAAAATATTTGAAGAGTACCGGAAACCGGGTGCTAGGGACTGGATTCTGGAAACTGAGAACCGGGGACTGGGTGCTGCAATATTTGAGTGTTGGATATTGAGTATTGAATGTTGGATTCTGAAAACCGAGGACTGGGGGCTATTTTTTCACTTCTCGGTACGGCTTATCTTATTTTTGTTTTTGTGTTTGCAGAAATTAAACTAATTTTATGCTTGTTATTTTGCAATGCGGTATCTTGCGGCAGGGATTGAAGCGATAGCTCACGGTGCTGAAAAACTTACAAAAGCCAAACGGAAAGAGCGACCGTAAGGAAGCTCCTTTGCGGATGATGCTTTTGTTGTTTTTCAGTATCGGGACTACAAGCGGAAAGCCCGTAGCCGCCCAAATAATTAAAAAAATAATGTTTTGAAGAAAATAATAAACTGGATAACGAATAATTTTGAGCAAATTTATATTGTTTTTTTGTTTGCAATCAGTTTCTTGATTGTAGCTTATTTGTTTCCCGGAGAAGGAAATTTCAGGTATGAGTTTCAAAAGGGTCAGCCGTGGCTACATGAAGATTTGATGGCTCCTTTTGATTTTGCCATTTATAAATTAGAGGATGACCTAGCCAAGGAAAGGGAAGATGTACGTAAAAGTTTTAAACCTTATTTTAACTATAAGGAGGAGATTGGTAAAGAGGAAATTAATGCTTTTGAAAAGGAATTTAAAAAACGTTGGGACAGTTACCTTATAGAGAAAAAAGAGGCTTTTTCAAATCCTTTACTGCGTAAAAAATTTGTACGTTATAATGCCGATTCAGTTTGGATGTTATTTCATTTGACAAAAAAACTAATGAAACATATTTATTCAAATGGAATTATTGAATTTGAAGAAGATTATGTAGTTGAGAACCAAAAACCTTTTGCTATTGAAATAATTAAGAATAAAGTAGCTCATGAGACAGAATACAGTAAGATTTATACTTTAAAATCAGCTTATTTATACATTATTGAAGGTTTACACGCTTATAAAAAAGAGGGAAAGGCTAACCAAAATGTTGATTTTATAGAAAATTTGCATATTAATAAGTTTATTGAACCCAATTTATTTTATGATAAGGAAACTTCAGAAAAAGTTCTGAATGAGGAATTGAACAGTATTTCTCTGACAAGAGGGATAGTGCATCAAGGAGAGCGGATTATATCAAAAGGCGAAGTGGTTGATGAAGACAAGTACAGAGTTTTGGAGTCTTTACGCTCGGCTTATGTTAGTTCGTTAAAAACAACAGCAAACCGGTCTTTGTTAATTTTTGGACGGATGATTATTGTATTTTTCAGCTTTCTGATATTGTATTTGTTTTTGTTAAGGTTTCGTTCTCATGTTTTGGAAAGCCGACGAAAAACTTTGTTTATTTTAATGATGATTGTTGCCTCAGTAGCTGTTTCAAAAATTGTTCACGATATTAGTGTGCTGAATATCTATATTATACCCTTTGTAATTTTGCCTTTACTAATAAATACGTTTTATGATTCGCGGCTGGCATTGTTTATTCATTTTGTTACAATTATTATTGTAGCATTTTTTGCACCAAACAGTTTTGAATTTGTTTTATTGCAATTTATTGCCGGAATTGTAAGTATTATCGGTTTAAAAAGTATTCAAAAACGTTCTCAATTTGTAAATTCAGCAATGTTGGCTGTTTTGAGCTACCTTTTTGTGTATTTTGGGGTTTCTATTTATCAAGAAGGAAACATTAACAGTATAAATTGGGTGAATTTTGCATGGTTTGCGGGCAATGGAGTGCTTTTACTTTTATCTTATCCCTTGGTTTATGTTTTTGAACGGATATTTAAGTTCCTGTCGGATATGACATTACTGGAGCTATCGGATACCAATCAGAGCTTGCTGCGGCAATTGGCAGAGAAAGCACCGGGCACTTTTCAGCACTCTTTGCAAGTGGCTAATCTGGCAGAGGAAGTTGTACGACAAATAGGAGGAAATGTTTCACTGGTGCGGGCAGGTGCTTTGTATCATGATATCGGGAAACTTTCTGCACCACAGTATTTTACCGAAAATCAACTGGGAGGAGTAAACCCACATAAAAACATTAGCTACCGGGAGAGTGTAGAAATAATTGTTAATCACGTACATGCAGGTGTGGAAATGGCAAAAAAAGCAAACCTGCCGGATAAAATAATTGATTTTATTCGCACACATCACGGGACTACCAAACCGGAATATTTTTATCGTTTGTATATGAAAGAAAACCCGGGGGCTGATGTTGAGGAAGAGTTTTCTTATCCGGGACCGAAACCTTTTACCAAAGAAACAGCCATTTTAATGATGGCTGACTCGATAGAAGCTGCTTCGCGTAGTTTGAAAAAATATACCAAACAAGCACTGGAAGATTTAATTAATGCAATTATCGGCTTTCAAATGAAAGAGGAACAATTTAATAATGCGGATATAACTTTTATGGAAATATCGAAAGCAAAAGAAATATTTTTAGCAAAATTGCAGAATATTTATCATGCAAGAATTGAATATCCTGAGGAGAATAAATAACAAGGTGGTCGATTACCAACATTCATTTAACCCGCAAAATTACCTTCGGTGAGGTGCTTCGCAGTTCACCGCTTTTGTTACAACTGCATCGCAATATATTTATTATCAATACATTAAGTGAGTTTTATTACAAAACAAACGCACTCAAATTTATTTGCCTTCGGCTCATGAGGCTAAAGGTTGGGTGTCGCTTGAAATTCTCTTCACGCATCTACTTCGTTACGAATTCTTTGAAATATAAAGATATGTCGGCGGAATTCGGTGCCTCGTATCTGCATAAAGAGAATTTCATGAATTATTGCGGTTAAAATTTACGCACCTAATGTGGCAACCATTACGGCTTTAATTGTATGCAGACGATTTTCAGCTTCGTCAAAAACAATGGATGCTTCTGATTCAAAAACATCTTCGGTAACTTCCATACCATTTAAGCCGAATTTTTGATAAATTTCTTCGCCCACAGCTGTTTCTCTGTTATGAAAAGCCGGCAAACAGTGCATAAATTTAGTATGCGGATTACCGGTCATTGCCATTGCTTCTTTATTTACCTGATAAGGTTTCAGCAACTCAATACGCTCTTTCCAAACCTCATCCGGCTCACCCATTGATACCCAAACATCAGTATAAATAAAATCAACACCTTTTAAACCTTCTGCCACATTATCGGTTACGGTAATAATGGCATCTGTTTCTTTGGCTATTTCCTTGGCTTGTGCTACCAGTTCTTCTTCGGGCTGAACACTTTTGGGTGCAACTGAACGAAAGTCCATACCCATTTTGGCAGCTCCAATCAGTAATGAATTACCCATATTGTTACGCGCATCGCCCATGTATGCAAATTTTATTTCATGCAAAGGTTTGTCTGAATGCTCCATCATGGTCATAAAATCAGCCAAAATCTGAGTAGGATGAAACTCATTGGTCAAACCGTTCCACACGGGAACTCCCGCATAAGCACCTAAATCCTCAACAGTTGCTTGTGCAAAACCGCGGTATTCAATTCCGTCATACATTCTGCCTAAAACGCGTGCAGTATCTTTCATTGATTCTTTTTTGCCTATTTGCGAGCCGGAAGGTCCCAGGTAAGTTACATTTGCACCCTGATCATGAGCTGCAACTTCAAAAGCACAACGTGTACGGGTAGATGCTTTTTCAAAAATCAGTGCAATATTTTTACCTTTCAATTTTTGTTGCTCCGTGCCTGCATATTTTGCTTTTTTCAAATCTATGGATAAATCCAAAAGGAATTTGATTTCTTTCGGAGTGAAATCCAAAAGTTTCAAAAAATTTCTGTTTCGTAAATTGAATGCCATAATTAATTGTTTTTGGTGTTTAATAAATATTTGCGATTAATTTTCGTATTCCAAGGTAATTTTTGTACCGTAGCTTTTGTCTTCCAGTTTTGTAGCTTCGGTGATTACGCTTTTTTCACCGCCATTGTCGATAAAATTTAAAGCTGCTCTGATTTTCGGAGCCATATTTCCTTCACCGAACTTTCCTTCTTTCATGTATTTCTCGGCATCTGCTTTATTCAAAAACTCTAATTTCTTCTCATTAGGCTGACGAAAATCTACATAAACATAAGGTACATCTGTTAAAATATAAAACTCATCGGCTTTGATTTTTGTAGCCATCAAAGATGAGGCTTTGTCTTTATCAATTACTGCTTCCAAGGGGCGTACATCTTTCTTTTCGTCGATATAAACAGGTATTCCTCCCCCACCCGATGCAATAACGATGGTTCCGCGACGGGCAATTTCTTCGATTGTTTGTACATTAAACAAATCCAAAGGTTCAGGCGATGCAACTACTCTGCGCCATCCGTCTTTTTGTTTCGGGCTTTCTTTAAAAATCCACCCTTTGGCTTTAGCCAAATCATCAGCTTGTTTCTTGGTGTAGATTTTACCAACTCTCTTTGTCGGATTTTGAAAAGCCGGGTCGTTTTTATCTACAACCACTTGTGTAACAAGAGTTACAATATCTTTTTCAATACCGTGCTCGTTTAAAACATTACGCATCATGCGCTCAATCATGTACCCGATACCGCCCTGAGAATCAGCCACGCAAATATCCAAAGGCATTTGTGGAATACCGTATTTTTCTTCGCCTGCATCGTTACGCATCAGGATATTACCTACCTGAGGTCCGTTTCCATGACTGATTACCAATCCGTAACCTTCTTTAATCAAATAAATAAGATTTTCAAGTGTATCTTTTGTATTTTTTTCCTGCTCTTCGATGGTTCCTGCCTGATCGCCACGCAACAAAGCATTACCACCCAAAGCAACTACTGCCAATTTTCCCATATTCATGAATAATTTTAAGTAATTAATAGTTTTTTCATTTCTGATTACCAGCAGGTTATCTAAACAACAAGATAAATACCGGAAGTGCGAAAATAGTAAAATATTTTGGTTTTAAATACGACTTGTTTTTTAACATATTTTTATGCATAAATATACATCTGCGTGGTAAAACTATTCATTACCAAAACAATACATGTAGCCATCCCTTACGGCAATATATACTTTTTTGTTCCACACAATAGGGGTAGCATCAATTTCCAGATTATTAACTTTATCCAAAAGTTTCAGTTCATATTTGTTTTTTCTCAATTTCACCAACTGATACAGATACAAACCATCATCGGTTCCAGCAATTATTTTATCATTTACAATAATGGGGGTGGATATGGTGCCGGGTATTTGCACCTGAGCAACTAGTTTTGGTGTAGCATAATAGGTGATGCTGTCAGGTCCTAAAACTTTTTTGTTTTTTTCCAGCTTTTGATGGTCAACGACAGTCAATTTCCCGCTCACATCCAAAAATACGGCAAAGTGCTCCTCTTTATCAGCTACATAACTATCGTTACAGGTTACAGAGCCGATAATACCTCCTTCCCAATGATACCATTTTTTTATAGGCATCGGGTAGTACCAAACAACACAATCACCTGCCGGTTTTGACGGGTCTATTTTCATCACACCACCGGGTCCCGGTTCGTATTGTTTCTCAACGGGGATTAGTAAACATCCGTTATCGGTAGCCGGAGCCGAACCGTTCATATCTGTACCGACAAAAAATTCCCAATCGTTCTTTTTTGTCAAAAAATTATATCCGTAAATTTTACCTGTTCCCGAAAGGGTATAAATATGATTATTCAAAAAAGTAGGGGAAGATTCCGATACTAAGTCATCTCCGTGGCGTTTTATATCTTCCTTATTATAATAAAAAATTTCCTGATAAACTTCCGGTTGCATTTTTCCATCCAGCATTTTTTGTTTTGCAGGATCAGGATTCCATACCGTAAAAATTCCGTTTTCCAATGCCAGATAAGCCGTATCCTTAATCACTAGAGCAGAACCGTCCACATCGCGTGAGTAACAAGCTGTTTTTTTTGAGTTTAAGCGCCAAAGCTCTTTTCCCGTAAGGTATGAAATACCACGCAAACTGGGAATGTATTTATCGTCATGGTCATTCCAGTATCCAAAACGGCTTCCTTGAATGATCACATAGCTTTCTTCGGGTGTTCTTGCATTTTTATTGTACCAGATTGTCGGACTGCCTTTTAAAATATCATCGTAGCGATATTCCCAAACTATCTCACCATTTTTTGCTCTGATTTTCTTCAAATGATAATCAAAAGACGGCTGAACAAGATACAATTCACCATTTTCGCGAACAAGAACAGGCTGCCCTGTCCATCCGGCACCTTTCCAAACTTTTTGTTTGCCATAGGCAGGGCTTACACCTTCGCCCAAATACATTTTCCATATCAGTTTTAAATTATCGGGGGCTTCATTCCCGTAATAATTCCGGGTTTCGTTTCCCAAAAAAGTTGAAATAAGTATTTCAATATCCTTATTTTGTGCAAATGATATTGTACTAATATGCAAAAGAAACAGTAAAACAATAAATTTATTCATAACGGAAGGTTTTCGTTTTTTAATTTGTAAAATATCTTATTGTCCTGAAAGTCATAGTCAATTAAACCAACAAGCACTAAATCGGCAATTATATTTACTGCCCGGTAACGGCTAATTCCAGCTTGTCTATAAAACCGGTTTAGACTGATGTTTTTATTTTCATTCAAAAACGAAAGTATAAATTTTTCGGCTTGTGAGTACTTTATTTTTACACCTTTTGAGCTTTTCTGTTTTTTCCACACCTGTAGCATCACTATATTTGCCAATACATTTTCATCACCAATGCGCACATAAGCCATCCATTTACCCGAATCGTTCTGAGCAAAATAAGGTTTATTTTCACTTTCAGAAACAATAATCTCGAGCACTCGTTTCGCATCTACCAACCAGTCTTTGCGTTCAAAATGGATTTCGGGTTTACAATACATTTGTGCAGCAGCTTCAATCATGTGAAATTCCTCATCAGTACGCACACCTGCAATTTTTCCGTTGTCTTTTACACCAATCAATAACCTGCCGCCCTGTGCATTAGCGAAAGCCACCAGTGCGCGGGCAATCTTGCGTGAATCGTTAATAGCAAATTTAAAATCCTGCTGTTGGTGTTCGCCTTGTTCTATCAGCCTTTGTATGTATGATTTTTTCAAATTTGTAATTTCTATAGAGCTTGCAAGATAAAAAATTTCTGTAAAAATTGGATTTATACCGATACGCTTTTAGTAATTATAACTCAAAAAACCATGTCTTCGGCTTCCTCATCGCTCATTAAGGGTAGTTCTATTTGTTTCATGCACTTTGCAAACCATACATAATAGCACGTTGCCCCTTTTCTCGCGCAGTATCTTTTATTGTAATAAACTATTGATCTCTGCCCTAAAAAAGTTCGGTATTTTAATAGGTGATGAAGGTGTAAATACTTCATCAATTAAGGTTCTACTACCATTTTAGTGGGTAAAAAATCTTTGTTCAATTATTGATATATAAATTATGTATATTTTACATCTAATATTAATTAAATACAATAAGAACACTCAATAAACAATAAATAATAAGCAACACTCAATAAACAATAAGCAATAAGCAACACTCAATAAACAATAAGCAACACTCAATAAAT
>JALWNR010000849.1 GCA_027083715.1 Bacteroidales bacterium | reverse complement strand
ATTTCTTTCTCATCATAACAGTTGGATGTGCAAAACATGAAGAAAATAAAAGCTCTGTTTTTAATATACTATCTTGCTGAGATAACTTCCAAATTTTTTCTTTTATATCGTTTCCAAAAACTATAACAGATGTTCCGCAAATACCTATATCATCATTTTGATTCATTATGTTTAATTGCTTTTCAAACCTTTGAGGTAAACTTATATCATCTGCATCCATTCTAGCTATATACTTACCTTGTGCTTTTTTAATACCTTCATTTAAACTATAAATTAAACCTTTATTTTCTCTACTAATAACGATGATTCTATCATCTTTTTTTGCATAGTGGTTTATAATATCTAAGCTTTTATCAGTTGAACCGTCATTTATGATAATAAACTCAAAATCATCGAAGGTCTGATTTAAAATACTTTCTATTGCTTCTGATAAATAGTTTTGAGCATTATATACACTCATAACAACTGAAATCATTGGATTCATTTAAAAACCTTCTTATAAATTTTTCTTGCTATGTAAAATAACCCTATCTTTTGCAATAGGTCTATAACTTTTTGTCTAGTTTTTATTTTAAAATAAAAAAACTGCTGTTTTAAACTAATTAGAATTATTATAAATAAGATATTGATAAAACCAGAAAGCTATTGAAGAGCAGAATATTGTAATTAAAATACTGATTATAAAGCCGATATGTAAATATTTACATATTGACATTTATTTTTATATTTCTTAACTTGTATGCATTATTAACTTAATCAATAGACTTATGGCGTACATGGGAAAAATTCTTAGAGTGAATCTAAGCAACAAATCGATTAAAAAGGAAGAATTTCCAAAAGAACTAGCAAAACAATACCTTGGTGGTCGTGGTTTGGCATCTAAAATATTTTTTGATGAAGTAGATCCCAAGGTAGATCCTTTTTCAGCTGAAAATAAACTGATTTTCGCAACAGGACCATTAAGCCTTACAAATGCACCTACAGGTGGCAGATATATGGTAATTACCAAAGGACCTTTAACCGGAGGTATTGCATCCAGCAATTCGGGTGGTTTTTTTGGTGCAAAGTTTAAAGCTACCGGCTACGATATGATTATTTTTGAAGGTAAGGCAGATAAACCTACCTATTTATTTATAGATGACCAAACGGTTGAATTAAGAGATGCATCGCACGTATGGGGAAAAGGAACAGAAGACACTACTGATATTCTGGTTGCAGAATCAGGTCATAAAACTGCAAATGTAGCTTGTATAGGTCCAGCAGGTGAAAATTTGGTTATGTTTGCAGCCATTATTAATGAAAAAACACGTGCTGCAGGACGTACAGGTGTAGGAGCAGTAATGGGCAGTAAACAATTAAAAGCCGTTGTTGTTGCCAGCGGTAAATTTAAAACCCCGCTTGATGCACCGGAAGAATTTAAAGCCGCTGTAAAAGCAAATATTAAAACCATACGCGAAAATGGAGTAACCGGAGAAGGTTTACCGGCGCTTGGAACCAAAGTACTGGATAATATCATTAATGAGCTGGGCGGTTATCCTACCCGAAACTTCCAAGAGTCTGTTTTTGAGGGTGTAGATGAAATGTCGGGTGAAGCTTTGGTTGAAAAAGGCTACTTGATTAAAAATGTTGCATGCTATGCTTGCCCCATTGCTTGCGGTCGTAAAGTTACCCTGCCTGATGGTGCAGAAGGCGAAGGACCTGAATATGAAACAGGATGGGCTTATGGACCTCATTGTGGGGTAAATGATTTAATTTCCATTACCCGTGCCGGATTTATGTGTAATAATTTAGGCATGGATACTATATCGGCAGGTGTTACCATAGGAACTGCTATGGAATTATACGAACGTGGAGTTATTAAGAAAGAAGAGCTGGGACCGGGACCGGAATTGAAATTTGGAAGCGGTGAAGCAATTATCTATTATACTAAACTAATGGCTTACCGTGAAGGCATAGGTGATAAATTAGCTATGGGCTCTTATCGAATGGCTGATAGTTATGGACATCCTGAATATTCAATGACCGTTAAAAAGCAAGAAATTCCCGCATACGACCCACGTGCCGTTCAAGGACAAGGTTTAGCTTATGCTACCAACAACAGAGGTGCCGATCATACTCGTGCATATTTAATTTCACCCGAAGTTCTGGGTATTCCGGAAAAACTGGATCCTCAGCAAAATGAAGGTAAAGCCAAGCATGTAAAAGATGCACAAGAGCTTACAGCAATTGTTGATTCGGCAGGACTTTGTGTATTTACAGAGTTTGCCCTTGGACCTGACGATTATTTAACGATGTTAAATAATGCAACCGGTTTTGATTGGACACTCGAAGAAATGATGAAAGCAGGTGAGCGCATTTGGAATTTAGAACGTGAATTTAATTTGCGTGCAGGTATTGATACAAGTTTGGATACTTTACCTAAACGACTCCTAAATGATAAAATACCTGCTGGTCCTAGTGCTGGAAATACCAACAGGCTTTCATCAATGCTTGGAGATTACTATAAAGAACGTGGATGGACAGAAGACGGAAAACCTACTCAAGAAAAATTAAAAGAACTGGGAATTGTTTAATTTTCTGTGTTTTTTGTAACTTTACGGCAAAGAAATTAATTTCTTTGCCGTATTTTTTTCTATCCTTAGATTATGTAAACTATTAAAAAACAAACAGAAAGATGAAACTCTCTATAAAACTCTTTGCGACCATTCGCTTAGATACCGGTTTAAAAATTATTGATGTAAATATTGATAAACCCGTTAATGTTTTGGATATGTTGAAAATTGTTTCCGAAGCAATTAATTTTGATTTAGTTAAAAAACTCATCCGAAATGGTGCGCTTATCCCCGGAGTTATTATTTTATTAGATGGTGTAAATGTTTTACATCTTCAAAAATTGGAGACGATTATTGATAAAGATACCACAATTTCAATTTTTCCTGCTGTTGCCGGAGGGTAATTTTAAACCTCAATCTTCATTTTATAGAAATCGCAAGTTTTTTTACATCTAAGTGTCATACACATATGTTAAACCCTAAAAAAATATGAATTATGATACTTATGAAACACCTGTCATTAATCACCTTTATACTGATTTTACTCTCTGCATGCAATCAAAACAGCAAACAAGAAAAAACAGATACAAACAGCAAGTCTATCGACTCAAATTCTGTTTTGACGTACAATAAAGCAGAAGCAGAACAACTATACCGCAACAAATGCTTAATTTGCCATGATTTAGGAACCTCCGAGGCAAATGCAATTGCTCCCCCGATGGTTTCAGTACAGCGCAGATACAAAATGACTTATGAGAACAAACAAGATTTTATTAAAGCGATGGTAGCCTTTACCGAAAATCCCATTGAGGATAAGGCATTGATGATAAAAGCCAAAGACAAATTTAATATAATGCCTAAATTAGGCTATGATAAAAAAGATTTGCAAATAATTGCAACATACATTTTTGAAAATGAATTACCACAACCGGCATGGTTCGATGAACATTTTAAAAAAGAACACGGAGATTTTAAAACAATCCAAAATGTAGGCACAGAAAATCCCGATGTTTTATTACACAATAAGTGCGTGATTTGCCATCAAAAAAGTGATTTGCAAACCAAACAATTAGCACCTTTAATTTCAGAATTTACATCAGTTTATAAACAAAAATACAAAAGCAAAGCAGATTTTGTAAATGCTATAACAAATTTTGTGAGCGCCCCCAAAAAAGAAAAAGCATTATTGAGTGATGCTGTCAATCAATATAATTTAATGCCAAAAATGAATTACAATATAAAAACTATTAAAACAATTGCATCGTATTTATATGATAATAGCGAAAAAAATATCAGTAAAAACATTGCTAAAATTAGCCTGCAATTGAAACCTAAAGATTTAAGTCCTGAAAATGTATATAACAGCCGTTGCAAAATTTGTCATGATGTGGATCGCCCTCGTAATGAAATGCTTGCTCCACCCATGATTAATATAAAGAAAAAATACAGTAGAGTTTATCCTGATAAAGAAGCATTTATCAATGGAATTGTTAATTTCACAAAAGCCCCGACATTTGATAAAGCAATGATGTTTGGTGCTTTAAAACAATTTGAAGTAATGCCGCAGTTGAATTACCCTGAAAAAGAACTAAAACTGGCAGCCGAATACATTTATAATACAGAATTTAAAAAACCGGAATGGTTTAAATAGTTAATTGAAGTCTCATCCCCTATTTAATAACAGGACTCTGAGACAGATGAGATAATGGTGTAATTACACTATTTACAATGGTTCAATGATATAATGATTCAATGAGTGAATTTGCTAAAAAGTCTGTGAGCGATTGAGTCTATAAACCAATAAAAGGAAAAATATATCATCAATAGCGTGTTAGGTTTTTTGTAATTATTTGACTAACAACCATTCACAAAATAGTGGAACTGTGGTTTAGTATAGTGTCTATAATTTAAATTAGATTTTACACCTTAATTAGCAGGTGATTAGAAAACTTGTCTGCCCACTGGCGGATTGAATAATTGGTAATTAAAATATGAGGACAATTTCCTTAATTACTAACTACCAATATACCAATTACTTGTAAAAGAAAAGATGTACAGTCATATGAAAAATATGCGTTATTTTAAACCTGAGCCAATAGTGGTATCTTATCGTAAGGTGTTTATTAAGAGCCATTAACTCATATTTTATCATTTATAATTTAACAAAGTGTTGAATCATGCATCGCAATAAAAATTATAATTGTAAAAAACTTAATCTTTGCAATCGCGCCCTCCCGATATGTTGCAAAAGTATTTTTTTCGCCGTATTTTTATCATAAATTTGCAAAGGACAATAAACTTTGTCCATAATAAAACCATTATTTAATATCTAAAATTATGTACGGAAAACTTAAAGATTTTTTACAAAAAGAGCTTCAAAGCATTGATGAAGCAGGATTATATAAAAGAGAACGCATTATTACCGGACCACAAGGTGCTGAAATTGAATTGAACACAGGACAAAAGGTATTGAATTTTTGTGCTAATAATTATCTGGGACTTTCATCGCACCCCAAAGTAATTGATGCAGCAAAAAAAGCATTAGATACACATGGTTATGGGATGTCATCAGTTCGTTTTATTTGTGGAACGCAAGATATTCATAAAGAATTGGAACAAAAAATTGCCGATTTTTTTGGTATGGAAGATACCATTCTGTATGCAGCTGCTTTTGATGCAAACGGTGGTGTTTTTGAACCCATTTTCACGAAAGAAGATGCAATTATTTCGGATGAATTGAATCATGCCTCGATTATTGATGGAGTACGTTTGAGTAAAGCAGCACGCTATCGTTACAAACATTCGGATATGAATGATTTGGAAGAACAATTAAAACTAGCTCAGGCACAACGACATCGCATTATTGTTACCGATGGTGTATTTTCAATGGACGGAGATATTGCTAAACTAAACAATATTTGCGATTTAGCTGAAAAATACAATGCATTGGTAATGGTAGATGATAGCCATGCATCAGGGTTTATTGGTAAAACAGGCCGTGGAACGCACGAATATCATAATGTGATGGAACGCGTGGATATTATCACAAGCACATTAGGTAAAGCGCTTGGTGGTGCTCTTGGCGGATTTACCACAGGCAGAAAAGAAATTATTGATATGCTGCGCCAACGCTCACGTCCATATTTATTTTCCAATTCACTTTCTCCGGCAATTATTGGTGCAGCAATTCAAGTAATGGATTTATTAACCGAAACTACTGAATTGCGTGATAAGCTAATGGACAATGCCGCTTATTTTAAAGAAAAAATGAGTGCTGCCGGTTTTGATTTGAAACCTTCTGATTCAGCAATTATTGCATTAATGCTTTACGATGCCAAGCTTTCGCAAGATTTTGCAGCTAAATTATTAAACGAGGGAATTTATGTAATTGGCTTTTATTATCCTGTTGTTGCAAAAGGACAAGCACGTATTCGTATTCAATTGTCTGCTGCTCATGAACGTGAGCATTTAGATAAGGCGGTTGCCGCATTTATTAAAGTTGGTAAAGAACTTGGTGTAATAAAGTAGAAAAACAGTTAACCGAAGGTTTTGGATTAACCTTCGGTTAATTACATTGTTAATTTAACCTTTTGCTTTTGAAAAAGTTCCACACTTCAGTCGTCATTTCAATATCATGATTTTGCTTGTTAAAATATTCTTCAAATAAATTGGAATATTGCTCTTGAATACTTGGTGCCGAATGACCTCCACCATTTATTTTATATAAAACAACCTCTGTTTCTCGCACTCCGTGTTTATAAGAAAACCGTTCAACAACTCCCCCATCGCTTGTATCTATATCAGGGTAAACAAATGTATCAGGAATAGTATCAGTATTATTAAAGTTTATCCAAAATTTTACAGAATTTTCTGTGGACAAGGCAGAACCATGATCAGGATTAGGAGGATTTGATATATATCCTCCATTATAGGGCATATGATTATCATCTGTTCCGTTCATAAACAATACAGATACTGGATTAAGGGGTTGATTACAATCGGAAACTGCAGGCATTGCAGCAGCAACAGCAGCCACCGCAGCAAATTTATCTCCTGCTTCAAGTGCAAGTCTAAGCGCCATAAAGCCACCATTTGATGTTCCTGATACATAAATCCTGTTTTTATCAATAGTATAGTTTTCAGAAATTATATTGATCAAAGTTTTGATAAAAGAAACATCATCTGCATTTGAATTTACAATGCAATCTCCTCTGCAATCATTCCATGTAGGCTTATCATAAGCTCCGTTCATACCTTCCGGATATACAACAATAAACTTTTCTTTTTCTGCAAGTTCCATCCAGAGCTTATAAGGTGTTTTATATCCGCTTTCTCCGGTCATATCATCAATATATATCCCACCTCCATGTAACTCAAATATCAAAGGAACTGAAATATTTTCTATATCGTCCGGTAAATAAATAGCATATTTCCTATTTAAACCATCCACAGTTAAAGTTTTGGTAAAAAGCCCGCTTTCCTGTCTTATATCATCCGCTTTATGACAAGCAAACAGAAAGAATATAAAAACAACAAATACAAAATTTGACATTGAATAATAACTATTTTTTATTGCTTTCATTTTGTTTTGTTTTTAATTTATTGTAAAAGATAAAAATAAGGATTGTGAAGAATATCTGTTTTATCATACAAAATTCTCTTTTATAAAGTAAAAACTATGTACCTATAAGCACAACATAGATTTAACTTGGATAATTATCTGTGTATGAATTTAAGCTTTTTAATAATTATTTCCAAAATATATTCAGGAAAATACTACTTTTAGGAATTTGCAAAATATTATTAAATTTGCCTAATCTGATATTTGGCACTTAATATCCGCATATCATCGGATGACTTTCAATACATTAATAAATTTGCCGTGGATTTAAGTCGGTAAATTAATACTTATCTATAAATACCGGCAAAATTTTGATTAACTAAAAAATATTTTAATGATTTTCAGTAAAGACCCGATTAAAAGACATCAACAAATTTTTAATTTAATTGCTCCATTCTACAGCGCTTTGGATTTACAAGTAAAGAAAGGTTTTAGAAAAGCAATAAAACAGGTTATAAAAGAAGTTGATTTAAAGGGGAAAAGCATATTGGATTTAGGTACAGGACCCGGTGCTTGGGCTGCCTTATTTAAGGAAAATGGAGCTGAAAAAATTCATGGTATAGACTTTGCAAAACACATGATTAAGCGAGCACAAAAAAGATATTCACCACAAATTGAGTTTAGTTTAGGTGATGCTACTAATTTAAATAAATTTGAGGATAATTCATTTGATATTGTTACAGCATCATTTATGCTTCATGGTTTTGGTCGCGATTATCGTGAAAAAATACTTCTAGAAATGAAACGCATTGCCCGTGAACTGATTATCATAAATGATTATTACGGTAAAACGCCACTTATTGCACAAATTTTGGAGTATTTTGAAAAAAGCGATTATAAAAATTTCAAAAAAACTTTTTGTGATGAACTAAAAGAGCATTTCCCGAAAGTTAAGCGAGAAAAAGCTTCGTGGGGAACTTCTGTTTATTTTGCTTATAAAAATCAGGATGCAACCAGTAAATGAATGAGTGGAAGAATGAAAAAAAGTATTCGCCCATCGGCAAATGAGAGCTAGTGATGTATGGGCTAATGGGAAACTTGTCTGCTTACCCGCAGATTGAGAATTAAGTAGTAACAAATCAAACAATAACTACAAGAACATTTAATTATATAATCATTTAATAATCAAGCACTATGAAAATAAAAATTTATCACAACACACGCTGTAAAAAAAGTCGTGCCGGGTTACAGTACCTTGAATCAAAAACCAAAGATTTTGAAATAATTGAATACTTGAAAACAGGGCTTAAAGAAGATGAATTAAAAGAGATTTTAAAAAAATTAGGAAAAAAGCCCGAAGAAATGATACGCAAACAAGAAAAAATTTTCAAAGAAAATTATAAAGGCAAAATATTTAACGATAGTGAATGGATAAAAATTATTTCGGAAAATTTAAAACTTTTGCAGCGCCCGATTATTGTAAAAGGTGAAAAAGCGGTTTGGGGAGATCCTCCGGAAAATATCGACAAATTGTTTTAACCCGCAAAATTACCTTCGGTGAGGTGCTTCGCAGTTCACCGCTTTTGTCATAGTTGCATTGTAATACCTTTGTTAGCAACACATTAATCTGGCTTTATCACAAAATAAACACACTCAAATTTATTTGCCTTCGGCTCATGAGGCTAAAGTTTGGGTG
>JALWNR010000848.1 GCA_027083715.1 Bacteroidales bacterium | reverse complement strand
TTTTTCGTTATATACTTTTAACAAGATAATTGTTTATGCAATATAGATATAGCTTAATTACATTATTGATATTTATTTCCTATTTATCTTATGCTCAACTTACTCCAAAAGAAGAATTTCGAGCTGTGTGGATTGTAACTGCTTTTAATATAGATTGGCCTAGTTCACCTTATTTAACTGCCGAGCAGCAAAAGCAAGAATTTATAAATTTACTGGATATTCATAAAAGTTATGGTATCAATGCTGTATTAGTGCAGATAAAACCTTCGGGAGAGGTATTTTATCCATCCGAATATGAGCCTTGGTCGCATTGGCTTACCGGAAAACAAGGAAAAGCTCCTGAGCCTTATTATGACCCTTTAAAGTTTATGATTGAAGAGTGTCATAAGCGAAATATGGAGTTTCATGCATGGATTAATCCTTTTCGGTATGTATCAAATATTGCCAGGGTTAAACCTGTGCCCAATCATATAACAAGGCAGCATCCTGAATGGTTTATTAATTACGGTGGCGATATAGTAAAAAAATATTTAAACCCCGGTATTCCTGAAGCGCGTGCTTATGTGATTAAAGTTATTATGGAGATTGTACATAAATACAATGTGGATGGTATTCATTTTGATGACTATTTTTATCCAATCAAGCAAAATGGTAAAGAATTTCCCGATTATAACACATATCAACTTTACAATAAAGATAATTTATCACTTGGTGATTGGCGGCGTGAAAATATTAACCGTTTTATACATGATTTAAGCGATAGTATTAATGCTGTAAAGCCTGAAATTAAATTTGGTATTGCACCTGTAGGTATTTGGCGTAATAAATATCAGGATCCTGAGGGATCTAATACACGCGGTTTATCTGCTTATGATCAGTTATATGCTGATATTTTACTTTGGCTGCGTGAAGGGTGGATTGATTATGTGGCACCTCAGATATACTGGAATATTGGTTCTTCTTATGCAGATTATCATGTATTAGTGGATTGGTGGAGCAGACACATCTATGGCAAGCATTTATATATAGGTCAGGCAGTTCATCGTGTAAATACCAGCAGAAGTTGGAAAAATCCTTCTGAAATACCAGATCAAATACGAATAAATCGAATGTATCCTGAGGTAAAAGGAAGTATTTTTTATTCTTCGCGGAATATGATGACCAATGTAAACGGATTAAATGACAGTTTGCGCAGTAATTTGTTTTTGGCTTATGCAGACCCTCCCAAAATGCCTTGGAAAACTGATAATGAACCGGATATTGTACTTGCTGAAAACACAGATACTGTGGTTAAATATTATAAATTACGTCATATTCCACAACCACGGGCTCCCATTAATTTGTCTGCAAGCAAAGTTCGTAAAGAAATATTACTTAGTTGGGAAATGGACGAAAGTCAGAAGAAATTCTTGGCGGATACTAATAGCTACTATCGGGTATATCGTTTTAAAGGTAAATATTCAAATAATATTTCTGATGATTATTTAATTGCCGAGACTAAGAAAGCTCGTATTATGCTTTACAAGAGAGGGAAGATTTTCGGGAAAAAATATACTTTTGTGGTAACTGCAGTAAATGCACAAGATAAAGAAAGTTTTCCAAGCGAAGGAATTATTTTGAAAATGAAGATAAAAGAAAAATAATTTTCAGGGCGGATACCCACTTCAATTCTTGCCGCGTGCAACTTGAAAGTGCATACTAATACCGAACTGTTGGGCACAAGCAGAGTAAACAGAGACATAAAGGAAAATAAAATGGGAAAAGTAAATATTAAAGACTTCAAAGTTATTGGAATTTCGGTAAGAACTACAAACGAAAACGGACAATCAACAAAAGATATTGGTGAACTATGGAATAAATTTATAACAGAAGGAATTCTTGATAAAATTCCAAACAAATTGGATAATACGATTTATTCAATCTATACGGAATATGAAGGCGACTATACAAAACCATACACATCAATTTTAGGC
>JALWNR010000847.1 GCA_027083715.1 Bacteroidales bacterium | reverse complement strand
GCAATATGCAGCAGTGCGAAATGCATTATATAACAAAGGTAAAACTACCGAAATATTGGTAAACTATAATCCTAAATTGCATTATATTGCAGAATGGTGGAAACAATTATACGGAGAGAGCGAAGGCAAAGAAAATAAAGGTATTTTCCCTGCAAGTGTTGATTTTACTACTGATTTGCATTCAATGGGGCAATACATTCAAGAAGGTTTACGCAATATTTTTGAAACAGTAATTTCGGTTAAAACTCCTGACTATGAGCTGAAAGTTCCTGAGGACAAGGAAAATCTGGACAAATTGAATTACTTGGCGGGGAAACGTATTGATGAAATCAATAAGATGGCAGAATTAGGTACAAGTATAGCCCATATTGATGGGGGTGTACCGAATATTCGTATTGAACTGCCAAAAATCAATGAGTTTTATATCGGGCAATTAATTTACTTTTTTGAAAAAGCTTGTGGTATAAGTGGTTACGTACTTGGTGTAAATCCGTTTAATCAGCCTGGTGTAGAGGCTTATAAGAAAAATATGTTTGCTTTGCTTGAAAAACCGGGTTTTGAGAAAGATACAAAAGAAATTAAAAAGAGAATTAAAAGATAGAATGATTAGATTAGGTGTTTGGATATTTGGATAATTTATAAATTAAATTCCCAAATATCCAATCATTTCACTGTTGATCAGGAAGGTAGTCAATTAATGACTGATTTTATCATAAATTATTTCTGTCCAAATTTCATATCCTTCTTTGTTTAAATGGACTCCATCCGGTGCAAAGAATTCTTTTTTAATACCTCCGGTGTCATCAATAAAACAACTTGCAGCATCTATATATTCACATAGTTTTTGACTTTTAATATAAATCTGTAAAGAGTCGTTTAAAACTTTCATCTTTCCCCAATATTTTTTACGTGCCGGAGAAGGTTTTAACGAGATAATGTAAATTTTTGTTTGTGGTAAATGTGAATGTATTACTTTGCAGAAATATTTATACGATTCAAAAACCTGATTTATGTCCCAGCGTTGAAAAGCAATATCGTTATCTCCCGAATAAAAAACAATTTTTTTAGGGTGATGTTTAAAAAACAGTACATCAGCATAATATATTGCTTCTGGAACTGTTGAACCACCAAAACCGCGATTCAAAACTTTTAAGCCGTTCATATCTTTTGCTAATGTTTTCCATTTACGAATACTTGAACTTCCCGAAAAAATAATATCTGTTTGCCTTCCGGGATGTAATGAATCATCACTATTAAAAAATACTATTTGCGCATAATAACGACTTAAAAGTGCAGTATCAATAAACTTACTTATTTGATTAATATCATGATTGTTAATCGGGGAAAGTTGTGTAAGTTTATTTTCATACTGTTCAGTTGCCGGAATACTTTTTTGCTTTTTGTTTTGTGTTTGACCATTACAGGATATTTGCAGTATTGTTAAAAGAGTAATAATTAAATAATATTTTCCTGTACTGAACATATTTTTTCTATTTAAAAATCGTTCTAGCTGTTTATTTTGCCTCCTTCCCTTCATTTATTTATTTTATTATCCATTCCAGTTGAACTTCTTCACCGGCTCTTAGTACTTTTAGTGTTAATTTATCTCCTGATTTCATTTTCTGATAAAACTCCAAAAAATCTGCTAAGCCTTTTTCGCCAATAAATTTATAATTGTTAGCTGAAAGTAAAATATCACCTCCAAGAAGATATACATTCTTGTCAATAATTACTTTTTGATATCCTCCTTTAAGACCCATAAAGTAAGCCGGTGATTGTTCCGCAACATTTTCAATAATAAATCCTGCACCTTGTTTTATGTTTAGTATTTTGGCAATATTACCTTCAACATAGTGTGCATCTATCCCCATCCAATTATAACCTTCATTTTCAATAATTGTTTTTGCCATATTTGATGTAGCTACAAAACCTAAACCTTCAAATCCTCCTGATTGCGTTATAATTGAGCTCACGA
>JALWNR010000846.1 GCA_027083715.1 Bacteroidales bacterium | reverse complement strand
GCAAAAAAGTTGGCTGGATAATAGATAGAAATGTAAATATTACCAATGTATGTATTGCTCAATGTAAGTTTTGTAATTTTTATCGTCGTCCGGGAGCACCGGATATTTATATCACCACAATGGATGAGTATAAAGAAAAGATTGAAGTTTTAAGAAAATTTCATGGAAATCAATTACTTTTACAAGGAGGTTTACATCCTAAATTAGGTTTAGATTTTTACTCTGAACTGTTCAGTAGTTTAAAGTCTATGTATCCCGACTTAAAACTTCACGCCTTAGGTCCGGCAGAAATACATCATATTGCAAGAATAGAGAAACAAAACTATGCCTTTGTACTTGAAAAATTAATGAAAGCCGGTTTAGATAGTTTGCCGGGTGCAGGAGCCGAAATTTTGGTAGATAGAGTACGCGAAACTGTTTCCAGAGGAAAATGTACCGCCCAACAATGGCTAGATGTGATGCGTGCAGCCCATAAATTAAATATGATTACATCAGCAACAATGATGTTTGGGCATATTGAAACTAAAAAAGAACGTATTGAACACTTAATAAAAATTCGTGAAGTACAATCGGAAAAGCCTGAAAACGCACCCGGTTTTATGGCTTTTATACCTTGGCCCTTTATGGATGAAGGCACTCAATTGCGCGAACAAGAAGGTGTTATCAATACTGTAAAATCAGAAGAATATATCCGTACATTGGCGCTAAGCCGAATTATGTTGCCTAATGTTAAAAATATTCAAGCCTCGTGGCTAACTGTTGGTGAAGAAACCGGAAAGCTGTGCTTACACGCAGGGGCTAATGATTTTGGCTCGATTATGATTGAAGAAAATGTGGTTTCAGTGGCTGGTGCCAGCCAACAATTTGATGCAGAAAGTATTCAACGTGCCATTATTGATGCAGGTTTTAAACCGTTTTTGAGAGATCAAACCTACAAGCAAGCCGAAAATGCAGATAAAGTAGAGCTTAATTTGCTTCATACAGAATAAAGCTTTCTGCCGAAAATCAAAGTATTTTGATCATTCTTTTAAAAAAAGTATTTGCTTTCTATCTGCTTTTATGATAGAAAACTGTGTTGGCAGGCTTTGACAGTATATAAATCTGAAAAAAACGCATGAATATTGCAGGTTAAAAATGTATAAGAACTATTTTTTATGAATAAAGAAAAACAAAGATTTGATTTACCGTCACAAATAATATCTGTATTATTGCATCCTTTATTAATGCCTACATACGGAATAATTATTTTATTAAATTCAGGAACTCATTATTCATATATTCCTTGGCAAGCACAAAAAATTCTTTATACACTAATTTTTTTAACTACTTTTTTAATTCCAGTTAGTATTATCCCGTTTTTAATGTCATTAAAATTGATTGGCAACATACAAATGGATGAGCGAAAAGATCGTTTTATTCCTTTAATTATTTCAGCATTATCTTATTATTTTGGTCTTTACTTAATCAATAAATTACCTTTTCATGTCCCTCTTTTTATAAAACTTTTGGTTTCAGGTTCGTTAATATTAATATTATTAAACCTACTTATTAATATTAAATGGAAAATTAGTGCACATCTTATCGGTATAGGAGGTTTATTAGCATTTGTTTTTGCTTTTTCCATTGTTTTTTATACTCGCTTAATAGATGTAATCATTTTATTATCAGTATTATCTGGTGTTGTAGCAGTTGCACGATTAAATCTTCAAGCACATAATCCGGCACAAGTATATTCCGGATTTTTATTGGGTTTTACAGGAATGTTGATAATGATCTATTTGAATCTTTGAGTGTAATTTAAAAAAGGATAAAATAAATATCAGAAATATTATTCTTGTGTTTTTAAATTATTTTTATTTGCCACATAGCCTGTTCAGCAAAAATCAAGAGTTTTGGTAATTTGTGCATTCTATAATTGTTCTCTTACGCCTATCTGTAGGTGTGAGTGGAGGTTTTACAAAATTTTAATTATTTTT
>JALWNR010000845.1 GCA_027083715.1 Bacteroidales bacterium | reverse complement strand
TGTCTATTCCCTACATCTTATTTACGAAGTAAATAATCCTGAAAACCACCGCTTTAAAAAAGACATATTTTCATTTAAAGACACATTGGAAATTTATCACAAACTTTCAGAAATTAAATCGGATTTGATTCAAAAAGGGTTTATTGCGGCAAGCATTGATAGTGTTGTGAAAGACAGTGTTCATTATTATGCTTATCTTTTTATCGGTAAAAAATATCACTGGGATTTAAAAACAGAAAGCATCAGCCCACAAGCATTAAAAAGTGCAAAAATTAAACAAAAAACTTTTTCGAAAAGAAAAATCAGTATAAATACTTATTTGAAAAAAAAGAATCAACTACTTGAATATTACGATAATACAGGCTATCCTTTTGCTGAAATTAATATTGATAAACTAATCATTGAACAAAATTATGTTTCGGGCAACTTGAAGATTAATCCAAACCGGAAATTTTATTTTGATACTATATATATAAAAGGTAAACTGAAAATTTCGCCCAAATTAATTTACAAAAACATCAGTATTAAACCCGGAGATGTTTTCAGTGGTGAAAATTTACGCAAGGTGGACGAAAATATCCAAAAATTAAGTTTTGCTACACTAATGAAACCTTCCGAGCTGGAATTTTTCCCCGATAAAGTAGATTTATACCTCTATCTGAAAAAACAAAAATCGAATTTTTTTAGTGGAATACTAGGTTTTGCAAGCGATAAAAATACTAATCAATTAAAACTTACGGGAAATATTCATCTGGATTTGAATAATTCATTCCGAATTGGCGAAAATATTGCCTTGCGATGGGAAAGTTATGCCGATAGCTCACAGTACCTTTTTACACAATTAAAATTTCCTTATTTATTCTTTGTTCCACTTGGTTTTGCTACTGATTTTGAATTGGATAAAACGACAATGGATTATCTGAATTTAAATTACTCTTTTGCCTTTAGCTATGATTTTTCTTTTGGCAACGGCATCAGTATGTTTTATCGCCACCGGCAAAGTTTTTTAATCAATAATGAAACTACAAACAACATCGGAAACTCCGACAATTCTGTTTGGGGAATGAAAGTGAGTGTGGACAATACTAATCGCTTGTTTGTTCCGCAGAGAGGCTATAAAATAAGTCTATCCACAGGTTATGGTAGTCGTAAAGCAGAGCAAAAAAGCAAAGTTAATATTTTTGAAGCCGATTTTTATGCAGCTTATTATTGGTTTGTAAGCAATTATTTTAATGTGCTTATACGTAATGTTTCGGCAGGTATTTTTAATGATGAAGGTTTATATGAAAATGAAATGTATAAACTGGGGGGGATTTTGACCATTCGTGGCTTTGATGAAAAATCACTTTTGGCAAGTGCCTATTCAATTTTTACTATAGAACCACGTTTTTTTATCGGAGAATATTCTTTTTTGTCCGTTTTTGCCGATTATGTTTATTTCAATACCAAAGGTATTGATGTGCAGACAAGCAATTCGGGAATTGGTTTGGGAGCAGGCTTTAATATGGATACCAAAGCGGGTGTTTTCAGCCTTAATTTTGCCGTAGGAAGTTTAAACGGACAGCCTTTTCAACTCAGTAATACAAAAGTGCATGTGGGATATGTAGCAAGCTTTTAGTTTGTTTTAGTTCCAAAATTATTAGGACAAGGTTATAGTTACTTTTCTACGTTTATTAATATTTGGTGATTTACTTAATATTCTTATTATTAGATTATTGTAAGATTTTATGCCCTTGATAGTCATATCATAAATAGATTGCTGCTAATCCATTAAGGCAATGATTATCAATAAATTAGATGGGTTTTATTGCAATTGTTTCTAGTTTATTTTACAGTTTATCATATACTTATTTGTGTTTATAACGAACCATTGAGTTAAATAAATATAATTAATTTTGTTTATTATGAAAAAAAGAACTTTTACAAAACAGGAAAAGCTCTTGATTTTAAAAGAAGATTTAGAATAAGGGAGTAGTA
>JALWNR010000844.1 GCA_027083715.1 Bacteroidales bacterium | reverse complement strand
ATTCAAACTTTTGAGATTTCAATCAGGTTTTTTAGCGATGATTTTGAAAAAACTATGTTGAACTATAATAGAACTCAAATATTTGATGCTGGCGGAACGGTTTTAACAAGTGCCAATAGTAGTATCTCAGGCTATTTTAAAAAACATTTTGCGATTTATGATGAAAGGGGCAAGGAAATTGAATATGTGTTTTTAGGATGGGAAACAGAAAAAGAAGTCAGTTGGTGTTATCTTGAAGCACATCATCGGAAGTTTGAATATCTGAGTGTAAAAAATGATTTCATGACTGAAATATTTAATTCTCAAAAAAATCTGGTATATCTAAAATTCGGTAAAAAAGAAACTAGTGTTCTGCTGGATAAGAAAAAAACAGTTGGTTTTTTAAAGTTTGAATGAATATTGGTGTCTTACGGTAAGTATCTGTTATTTAGGTATTTCTTGATACATTAGGTTTTTTATTTACCCAAATAATCAATTAATTTAGTTAATCATTTAGTTTGTACAGTTAATAATTATGATTAAAATACTCATAATAGGAGGGAATATTCATGAAGCACATGAAACACAGTTACTCATCCAAAAAAAAATGGATGAGGTTGAAATTTTGCCTGTAGCCGGAAAAGAAGACGGTCTTGCCGGGGTAAGAGAATTTAATCCGGATGTTATTTTAATAGATTTTTTATTACCTAAAACCAAAGGGTATTTGGTTTGTAAATATTTGAAAGAAAATAAAGAAACAAAGCATATTCCAATTGTGTTAATGACTTTTGGACATACAGGAACCGGAGATAGAATAAGTGGGCTGCAAGCCGGTTGTGATGCATTTATTGCTAAACCAATCGATGCCGGAGAGTTAGCGGTAATGATTAAAGTAATGTATCGTATCAAAAAGGCAGAAAGTGAGTTAAGAATTAAAAATAAAGAGCTTGAAGAAGAAGTAAAAAATAAAACAGAAGAACTAATAATTAATGAGTTGCGATATATCAGCTTGTTTGAAACTGCAGGTAATATTATTGTTGTTGCTGATAAGTATAATCGTTTTATACAATGGAATAATTCAGCAGAGCGTTTTTATCATATTAAAAAAGAAGAAGCAGTTGGCAAAACTATTCAAGAGCTTGTTTTAGATGCTAAAATGCGGGAATTTATCCTTCGAGTTTTTGAGCGGATAAAGGAAGGAAAAAGAGTAGAAAATTATGTCCTGAAGTTTAAAGATGGGGATGAGTTAAAAACTGTTTTGTGGAATATTACCAAATTGTCTAAGCCGGATGGCACGTATAATGGTTTTCTTGGGATAGGACAAGATATCACTTTAAGAGAAAAAGCATTATATGAACTTAAGAAAAAAGAAGAACAGTTAAGGCAAAGTGAACAGTTTTTTAAGCGAATCATGGATGCTGCTAATGATGCAATAATTTTACTTGATAATGATTATAACATCAAGCTATGGAATAAAGCAGCCATTAAAATTTTTGGTTTTACAAGAAAAGAGGCAATTGACCAAAATATTTTTGAAAAAATATTCCCTTATTCATACAAGTCCTTAATTGAAAAGTATTGTCGGCAAATTTTTGAACAAAACAATGATACAGCTATAGGTTTTACTTTTGGATTATCTGCAAAACAAAAAAAAGGAAAAACACTACCGATAGAAATCTCTATGTCGGGAACAAAGTTTCGGAATCGAAGTTACCTTATTGTGATAGCAAAAGATATTACCGAACGAAAACGAACAGAAAAAGAGCTTTTGAGGGCAAAAGAAAAGGCAGAAGAATCAGATAATTTAAAAACTGCTTTCCTGTCAAATATGTCTCATGAAATTCGTACTCCTATGAATGCCATAGTTGGTTTTTCTCAATTATTGAGTAATCCGAATTTTGATCAGAAAAAAAAGGATGTTTTCGTTGAGCAAATTAGTATAAACAGTGAAAGTTTATTAACACTAATTGAAGCTATAATTTATATTTCTAAAATAGAA
>JALWNR010000843.1 GCA_027083715.1 Bacteroidales bacterium | reverse complement strand
CAATATGTTGAATTTCAGCGATTAACCGCCATTAACTATACACTGTGTTAGCGGTATTTTATCTAGATTTTTTCATATTTTTCATATAAATTTTTAAAATCTTCTTTTTTTATTCTGAATGCACTACCGTGATCGTGTGTTTTTCCAACATTTTTCCCTGAATTATATACACCAATTCTTATATCAAACATAATACTACCATTTTCAATACTTTTTAAAAATTTTTCAAAAAGAAAGTTTTTATATATTTCTGCATTGTTATAATGGAAAAAAGTTTCATCTTTTATTTTTTTTGTTTCAGCAAATACAAGCATTAAATCTTTCATTTTGCTACTAGCTTTTTTTAAGTCTTCAAATGTCCAATAAATATTTTCAATTAATTTTTCATCTAAACTGTAAATGTTAAGATATAATCGCTTTTCATTATAATTTATTTCTAACTTCATTTTATACTTACCATATACGGTTGTATAACGGTTGCCAAAAACCGAAGTGTTTAGTTTCTTTCTGTCTGGGTGAGATGGGTCTCTTACTTCTCCATATTTTTCTCTTAAATATGAATTAGCTCCTTTGGGAAATGAAGGTGATTTGGAAAACAAAGAAATATATGAAGAGTTATTTTTTCTCTTACTTTTAATTTCAAATCCTAAATAATCAGCTTCTTTTAGATTATTTTCTATTACTCCTAATAAGTCTTCATAAGTGTTGCCTATTCCGCCGTCCTTATTGTTTGGTCTTGTTGATTTTACAAATCCTTTCTTTTTAATTCTTTCAAAATCTTTTTTTATTCGATTTAAATTTTTCATAAGTATGTATTTGGTAATAAATCTTTTGGGCTGATATTAAAAGCCTTTGCTATTCGATTTATAAGGTTTAAATTATATTTTGAATTGTATTTTAAGCACTCAACTTTACCAATAAAGCCAGATGACACGCCTATTTTATAAGCTAATTCAGCTTGTGAAATTCCTTTTGATATTCTAATTTCTTTTACTTTTTCAATAACGAATATTTCTATTTCGGTAAGCATATTTTTTGTATATCTTTTGCTTGCAAAGTTTAATTTTATTATGTATTTTTGCAACTACCTATAAGTAAGTAAAACGTATTATTTTATGATTGAAATAAATAAGATTTATAATGAAAATTGCCTTGATACTTTAAGTAGAATTGACGATAATTCTATTGATTTAGTAATTACATCTCCGCCTTATAATATGAATTTAAGAATTAGAAATGGAAAATATTGTTCAAGACAAATAGTAAAAGAATTTAGCACAAAGTATGATGGATTTGATGATAATATGCCAATTGATGAGTATTATGATTTTCATTTAAAGGTATTAAAAGAATTATTAAGAACTTCTTCAATAATTTTTTACAATATTCAAATTGTTACGGGAAGTAACAGAGCTTTTTTTAAAATTATAGGTGAATTATCCGATTATTTAAAAGATATTGTTGTTTGGGATAAAGGATACGCACAACCTGCAATGGCACAAAGGGTTTTAAATAGAAGAACTGAATTAATTTTAATTTTTGATGCACATAATGCTATTAGTAGGCAGTTTAAAAAAGCAAATTTTGAAAGAGGAAGACTTGACGATATATGGCAAATTAAGCGTGGAAAAAAAATTACGGGTTCTCATTCTGCTGTTTTTCCTGAACAATTAGTTAAAACTATAATTGAAAATTTTTCAAATGAGGGCGATTTGGTATATGATCCTTTTATGGGAACTGGAACAACAGCAGTTGTAGCAAAGAAATTAAAAAGAAAATATATCGGAAGTGAACTTCTTCCTAAATATTTTGAAATAATAAATACTAGAATTATGGAAATTGAAAATGAGTTATTTTAGTTTCTTTAATTCCAACTAACGTCAAATTTACATCACTGAAAATCAGCATTTTGAGAAAATCCGACATCTTCGGGTTTGAGGTCAAATTTAGCAATATTTTTTCTAATTCTTTTGACTAA
>JALWNR010000842.1 GCA_027083715.1 Bacteroidales bacterium | reverse complement strand
CTATAAGTCAATTGCAGAAACAGAAGAATTTTGTACTCAAATTATAATGGAGACTTACTTTCATGAAAAAGGTAAAATAGAAAAAGAAGATTTAATGAGGAAAGCAACAATTAACTCTATTATTTTTCTTAACAACTTTCTTGATTCTTTTAGATTGGTTAATAACTTTAATTTTATAAGGAATTTTACAATTACTGACTTGCCACCAATTATTGAAATTGAGATAGCAGGTGAAAAAATAAATTATGTAACTTCACCAACAACTATTGTACAAGACAAGATTCCCTTAAATATTGAACAACTAAAAATAACACAATCAAGATTAAGCGCTTGGGATAGTCATAAATATTTTGAGGTTATTGATAAATTTCTTAGTAAAGGGATATACCATTTATACTCTGAGGAATTTTTGTATGCAATTGTAGAATTGCAGACATCATTTGAATCTTATATTAGATTGTGTCATTATTTAATTCTTAACAAACAAGGTGTAGATGAAGAAAAAATAGAAGCCGCAAAAGAATACCCTTTGAAAAATACAATAATAGACCATATTGGTAGAGCTTTGGATGAAGATTTTGATTTTAATAATAATGCAGCCATTAATAAGTGGTATGAAAATTTATACAGATTAAGAAATAATATAGTTCATTCTGGTTTAAGTTATATTTCAGGTGAGCAGGCATATGATGCATATGATGCGCTGAAAATAGTTGTGGAATACATAAACAATTTAATGATTTCAAAAGGATTTATGGAAACCGATGGTAAAGTAGAAATTTCTAAACTTAATAAAAATGTTTCAGAGAATGTTGATTATAAAAAAGTAAAAGAAAGATTAAAACGAAAAGGATTTATAGAATGATTAACTACGCACAATAATGCATATAAAAAATAAGGGTAACTTACAGGCTTACAGTTTATTGCACTGAATTAACCTCGCAGAATCTTTGCGATTTTGCTTTTTGATTATTTTGTGGTAAATCACAAAAATTTTGCTGCTTTTATAGTTTGAAAGTGAGTAGGTTTTAATCCCTTACTCTTCATACACTAAGCGTTAAGTCAAGCATACTTTTTCCACACCAAGCTTTGAAAATGTTGCCGATAGCTTCGTTAAAATTTTTCTTTGACTTATACGAAACAGCACATTTGACTTGATACTAGATACAATAAACTGAGATATGATTTGTCTGAGAGTTTAGGCAGTTCGTTCATTGCTATAAATCATCAAAAATATAAACTTTATGAATCATAATTTGAAAGAGAATAAAAAGAATGCTATTGAATTTTATAGGATGTCCTACGATGGAAATCCTTCGAAAGCAGTAAAACTTTATGTTGGAAATAAATACATCCAACACAATCCTGTGGTGGGTGATGGAATACAAGCTTTTATTGAATATTTTGAGAAAATGGCAAAAGAGTATCCTAATAAAAGTATAGAGTTTGTGAGAGCTGTGGCAGAAGATAATTTGGTAGCGCTTCATACTCATCAAAGATGGCCGGGAAATGAGGAATATGTTACAATGGATTTTTTTAGATTTGACGAAAAAGGTAAAATAATTGAACACTGGGATTCAATACAGCAGATTCCTGAAAAATCAGCCAATGGTAATTCTATGTACTAAGTGTAAATAAAAGTTAATTTTGGCTATGGTTTAAATTAAGGAATGTTTATAAAATATTTATTATCAGCCGCGTAAGAAACGTTGTTTTACAGATTACAAACAGTTTACCGCTGTTGTTCAACTGCGTTGAACAAACAATAGAAACGCTGATTATACGGATTACAAAGATACCGCACAGATTTTTATCTGTGTTAAAATGTAAAATCTGCGATAATTTGCGTTCATCTATGGACAAAATACATCTGCGGATTACCGTAGAACTATTAAACTTATGTCCTTATTATTTTACCAAAAAATACAAAAATTTTACGATAAGAAAATGAAATCATTAAGGCAAATATATATCTAAAC
>JALWNR010000841.1 GCA_027083715.1 Bacteroidales bacterium | reverse complement strand
TTATCCTTCTTACCATTAAACTTTTAAACTCATAAACTTTTAAGTCTTCTTTACTGCAAAAACACAAAGTTGCAAAAAATGATACACTAATTTGCCGTCTTACATTTTCTCCTGCATAGCCTTTTGTTTTGCATAGCTGTCGCAAAGGGTGTTTTCAAGTTGTTGGCGATGACTTTTAACCCATTCAAATTCAATATACTTGTTTTTACTAAGTTTATCGAACTGTTTCCAGTATTTAATATTTTTTACTTTTTCACCTTGTGCGGTGTGCCAGTCATTTAGTTTCCAGTTAAAAATCCATTCGGTTAATCCTTTGATAATGTAGCGGCTATCAGAAATAATGCGTAAATAATCAATACTTTTGCAATACTCCAATGCTTTAATAACGGCGATTAATTCAGTGAGACTGCTGCTTTGGGTATTGATTTTTCCGGTAATAAGATTGAGCTTATTGTCTGTGTTTTTGATAATTGCCGCGTAAGCTGCTCTGTTGTGCTTTACCAAATAGCAGCCATCGGTATATACGCGGCAAATTAATTTTTCTTTGTCCTCGTGTGTGTAGGTTAGATATTGATTATTTCTGCGGTCAAGCACTATGATTTTTGATAAATCATTAAAATTTATTGCCTCAAAATTATTGCGTAAGATAAATTTCAGCCGAAAATTGATATAAAAAGTATCAGGGCGTTTATTATTTAAGATTTTTTGCAGTTGATAACGATTTTTTGTTAAAATTTTATCTAAATCATTCTTGTTTTCAATAATTAAATCTTTTTCAGCAGGATTGTATTTAATTGTCGTTTTACTGCTGTTTAAGGAAATCTCGATTGCATAGTAGTTGTTCAAGAAGTCGGTAATGTGCATTTTACAAATAAGATATGTTTTGCCTTCTTCAATCATTTTTCATAAAAGTGCATTTCTTTAATAAAGTCCCAAACCTTTGATGGTAGATAAAAACGGATATTTTTACTTTCTTTAATCGCGTTGCGTATAAAACTTGATGATATTTCCATTAGTGGTGCATTAGTTATATGAACATTAGGATGCCTGTGTAAATTAGTTTCCGGCGTGTTGGGGCGTGGATAAACATAAATATGGTGATACCTTAATATTTCATTGAAATTTTTCCACTTATGAAAATTGATTAGATTATCAGAGCCCATAATCAGTACAAATTCCCTGTTAGGATGTTTATCAAATAAATAAGCTAATGTATCAACGGTGTAGGAGGGTTTGGGCAGTTGAAATTCAATATTTGAGGCGCGATAGCCGGAGGTATCGTTAATGGCTAACTCTACCATCTCTAAACGTTGATAGTCTGCTAATAAGCTTTGCTTATTTTTGAATGGGTTTTGAGGGCTAACCACAAACCAAACTTCATCTAAATCCGTAAATTCGCGCATATAATTGGCAATTGCCATGTGCCCGTTGTGGATAGGATTGAACGAACCGAAATATAAGCCTGTTTTCATATTTTAGTTGAAAGTTTATAAAGTTTAATGGTTTAGCAATTTAATTTCCAAGAAATTGTTTAATAGCCTTGATTGTTTCTTCTACGGCTACACCTAATTCTTCATTAACAATTACAACATCAAAAAAACTACTGTACTCCAGTTCTTTTTGTGCTTTGCCGATGCGTTTTTGAATTTGTTCTTCGGTTTCTGTTCCTCTGTTCCGCAAGCGGCGTTCCAATTCTTTAATCGATGGCGGCTGGATGAAAATAGCCAAACTATTTTCGGGGAACTTTCTTTTTAAGTTTACACCACCCAAAACATCCACATCAAAAAGTACATGATTACCTTTATTCCAAATACGTTGTAATTCTGATTTTAAAGTACCATAAAAATTATCTTTATATACTTCTTCCCATTCAACAAATTCATTATTTTTTATTTTTTCTTTAAATTCATCAATCGAAAGAAAATAATAATCCTTACCATGTATTTCGCCCGGTCTGGGTTTTCTACTGCAAGCCGAAACTGAAAATTCC
>JALWNR010000840.1 GCA_027083715.1 Bacteroidales bacterium | reverse complement strand
ATAAAGCCATATAAAACCAAGGATATTGAAGATTTACGTTTTGGATGGAATACTCCGGTGGTATTTAGCCGCAACGGAAACCGTATGTATGTGGGTGCACAGTATTTATTTGTTAGTGAAAATCAAGGTGATAGCTGGAAACGTATTTCACCGGATTTAACCACTGATGACCCCGAAAAACAAAAACAGGAAGAATCCGGCGGATTAACTATTGATAATTCAACTGCAGAAAATCATTGCAGCATTTTTACTATTAACGAATCGCCATTAGACAAAAACATAATCTGGGTAGGAACTGATGACGGAAATATACAAATAACTACCGATGGCGGTAAAACATGGACAAATCTTACAAAAAATATTCCCGGCTTACCGGCAAATACATGGTGTTCATACATTGAACCGAGTAATTACAATAAAGCGGTAGCCTATGCCACTTTTGACGGACACCGGAATAATGATAAAAAATCGTATGTATTTAAAACTACCGATTACGGTAAAACATGGATTTCATTATCTGATAATAACTTAAAAACCTACAATCACATTATTAAAGAAGATCCCGTAAATCCTGATTTACTGTTTCTGGGAACCGAAATGGGCTTGTATGTTTCTATTGACGGAGGCAAAGTATGGTCTCAATTTAAGGGAAAAGTACCTCCTGTTTCCATACGTGATATGGTAATCCATCCACGTGAAAACGATTTGATTTTAGGAACACACGGGCGAGGTATTTTAATTATTGATGATATTAGTCCTTTGCGGGAGCTTAAGCAGGATGTACTAAATTCAGAACTGGTATTTTTAAAATCAAAAGATTATGTGATTGATGATTTAGGTATGGTTCAGAGTTTTAGCGGCGATGATGAGTTTACGGGACCCAACCCTTCGGAAGCTGCGGTAATTACTTATTACATGAACAAACGTCATATTTTTGGTGATATGTATGTGGAGGTTTACGACAAAGACGGAAATAAAATAAAAACACTTCCGGCAGGAAAACGCAAAGGCATTAATAAAGTGCTTTGGCATTTACGCAAGAAACCGCCAAAAGTTCCGGCATCTCCACAGATTGCAGGCTTTGCAATGCAGGGACCTTTGTATCCGGCAGGTGAATACACGGTAAAAGTGTTTAAAAAGGATAAAGTTTTTGAAACCAAAATTAATATCAGGCTAAATCCTAACTCTCAACACTCAGAAGCTGACCGTTTGGTACGCGAAAAAGCGGTAAATAAAGCTTATGATTTGCTCGAAAAACTGGCTTTTGTGGATAAACAGGCAACTGATATCAGCGAAAAATGTAAAAAAACAACTGGAAAAGCATCAAAATCCGTAAAGAAAAAACTTTTAGCATTATCGGATAAATTGGAACAAATGCATAAAGAACTGGTTGCTACTAAGGAAGGTGGAATTACGGGCGAAGAAAAACTACGTGAAAAACTGGCACAAATGTACGGCTACATCCTTTTTTATAAAGGTCGCCCGACAGATTCGCAAATTGCACGCCTGAATGATTTGGAAGCTGAGGTGCTGCAACAGGAAGCCGCTTTGAATAAAATCAAACAAACGGAACTTGAGAAAATCAATAAATTGCTCGAAAAATCAGGACTGGAAACGATAAAAGTGATAACAAAAGAAGAATATTTTAAGGAAGATTAGTTTACAAATTTTAAAATAGACCGTATGCTTCTATTATATAAGAGCTACGGTCTTTTTTATGCAATACCAAATTCTTTCATCATTTGTAATACTTATTGTCGGCGTTAAGATATAAGGCTATTACCACTTTCAAACACCCACAGTTGGTAAAACTTATTTTAAATTTTCAATTATATAATCAGCTACTACTCTGCTGCTCAACAATGAAATATGATCTTCATTCTCAAAAACTTTCCTTTTTATATCCGTAAAAAAAGTTGTATTCAATTCATTAGTAACAGCGCTTTCACTGCCAACTAAACCATCGCCAAAATAAGTACTGAATATTTTATTTTTACCTAAAATTCCTGCTATTAAATAGTACTTAACACCCGATAAGGGACGAACTCTAACTTTTTCAGGTTTATTTTTATCGGAATTAAGCCAATCATCATCAGTTAAATAAGCATACGCCAAATCCTTAATACCATTACTTCTAATATCTAAAAATTTACTGATTACCTCATCTTTTGAAACATCTACTTTTTTAAACAATTCATTCATAAATTCAGCTGTTTGTGCCAGATAAGAACCTTGATTAGGCACTCCTATTAAAAATATTTTTTTAACAAATTGCGTCCATTCTTGTCTTTGAATATCGGCATAATATCCTGCACTTCTAATAAGTAATCCACCCATTGAATGCCCAATCAAGTTAATGTCCGATATTTGTCCTTTAAATTTTTCAGTAAATATTTCCAACAAATTACTTAACGCACGCCCATTTTCCGAGATATGCAAACCGGTATTATATCGAAGATATAATACCGTATATTCATCATATTTTTCCAATAAATCTCCAATCTTAAACTTTGATTGATTGGCGGTCTTTTTCCACATCAACTCATCGCCAAACAATCCATGTATTAAAATACAGATTTTTCCTTTGTGCTTGGAAAAATTATAGATACTTTGCATTTCACTAACCGAAACATCATGATTTTCATGCCTGAAAGACATTTTTATAGCACGCAGGTCATTACTTTCATGCAAAAGATGCCCCGCAAAACCGTTCAAAACAGGTAAAAGCTTGTCTCCCACTCTGTTTTGAGCATTTTTTAATAACTTTTCAGAAAATTCATTAATACTTCTCAATACATTATCCTTAACATCAGGAAACTTAAGATGTTCGCTCAACCAATCGTTCAGATTAAATTTATGCTTTATTCTATCAGTCATAAAATATGCTTAAAACTTTGCATAAAGATATAAAAAAGAAAAATGGCGTACATCATTATTTATACGCCATTTTAAGAATTATTTTTTTCAAAACTTAAATCAAATCAATAAAATAATATTTTATTGATTTTCAGGTCTTAACTTACGCACTGCCTGTCCAGCTTGCCACATTTCCGAGTTGTGCAATTCTTCCAACTCTTTTTCCAGCTTTACGCGATAATCCGGCTGGCTGTTTGAGTCAATAGAGCGTTGTGCTTCATTTCCGGCAGCTACCTCTTTATACAATTCTTCAAAAACAGGTTTTGTGGCATCGCGAAATTTTTTCCACCAGTCAAGAGCTCCTCTTTGTGCTGTGGTAGAGCAATTTGCATACATCCAATCCATTCCGTTTTCAGCAACCAAAGGCATCAGGCTTTGTGTAAGTTCCTCAACCGTTTCGTTAAATGCTTCAGAAGGTGTATGACCATTTGTACGGAGCACATCATACTGCGCTGCAAAAATTCCCTGAATAGCTCCCATCAAAGTACCACGCTCACCAGTAAGGTCGCTATAAACTTCGCGCTGAAAGGTAGTTTCAAACAGATAACCGGAACCAACACCAATACCCAGTGCTACAACACGTTCCCATGCTTTGCCTGTAGCGTCCTGAAAAATTGCATAGCTCGAATTTAATCCGCGACCTTCCAAAAACATTCTGCGCAAACTGGTACCCGAACCTTTTGGTGCAACAAGGATTACATCCACATCTTTGGGCGGAATAATATTTGTGCGCTCTTTATAAGTGATACCGAAACCATGCGAAAAGTACAATGCTTTTCCGGCTGTCAGGTATTTTTTAACGGTAGGCCAAACAGAAATCTGTCCTGCATCAGAAAGCAGATACTGAATAATCGTTCCTTTTTCCAATGCTTCTTCAATTTCAAATAAAGTTTCACCGGGCACCCAACCATCGGCAACCGCTTTATCCCAAGTTTTTGATTCTTTTCGTTGACCGATAATTACATTAAAACCATTATCTTTCAGGTTTAATGCCTGCCCCGGTCCTTGAACACCATAGCCGATTACCGCAATGGTTTCATCTTTTAAAACATCTAGTGCTTTTTCCAAAGGAAATTCTTCCCTTGTTACTACGTTTTCTTCAACTCCTCCAAAATTAATTTTTGCCATTTTTAAATTTAGTTATTGTGATTAATGAAATTTTATTTTTTAAATAAAGTATTACTCTATGGTGGGCAAATTCCACACCCAAAGAGGTTTTAAACTCAGAGATATTGTTAAATTGTTATATTGTTAAACCATTCAACTAATGCTTTCCTATAATGAATTATCCAAGTTTAAAAATAATCATAAGCCTCTTCTTTTTCTTTTAAGTGATCATCTAAGGGCTTCATTGGCTTTGCCATAGCCACCCTTCCAGAGCGGATAAATTGTAACACCCCAAAAGGTTCAAGTTCTTTCAACAGTTTTTGAGTATCTTCTTTATGTCCGGTTTTTTCAATTAAAATATACTCATCTTTAATATCTAAAACCCGAGCATTATGGCTACGAACAATTTTTTCTAAATTTATTCCTGATTGAATCGCCGAAATAGGTAATTTATACAATGCCAACTCCTGATGGATTATTTCATTGTCGTTGTACACAAAAACTTTAAATACACCAATAATTTTTTCTAATTGTTTAGCTACTTTTCTTACTAAATCATTAGTCATTTTTATGACAATAGTAAAAGTATAAACATTTTTAATTTTCGATTCAGAAGCTGTTAAACTTCTTATATTAATATGTCTTCGGGTAAAAACACCGGAAATATGATTTAACAAACCGATGTTATTTTCAGTTACTATTATCAATGTATATAATTTTTCTTTCATTTTCTTTTAAAATTAAGGTTTAAGAATCATATCAGAAACAGCAGCTCCAGACGGGACCATGGGAAAAACATTTCCTTCTTTTTCTACTTCAACCACTAACAGATAAGCAGTATCCGAAGCCAACATTTCAGATAAAGCGTTTTTAAGATCTTTTCTTTCATCAACTTTGGCTGCTTTTAAACCAAATCCTTCTGCTATTTTCACAAAATCAGGATTATGCATCGTTGTGCAGGCATAGCGTTTATCAAAAAATAACTGCTGCCACTGACGAACCATCCCCAAAAAGTTGTTATTCAATAATACAATTTTTATAGGGATTTTATAGTGCCATGCAGTAGCCAGTTCTTGTATCGTCATTTGAAAACCTCCATCACCAACAAATAAAATAACATCACGATTTTTACTTGCAAATTTAGCTCCGATAGCAGCAGGTAATCCAAAACCCATAGTGCCTAAACCTCCTGAGGTAATAATGCTGTTCGGTTTCATAAATTTATAATAACGTGCAGCCATCATCTGGTGCTGACCAACATCGGTAACAATAATCGGATCTCCCTTGGTTAATTCCGAAACCAGATGAACAACTTCTGCCATTTTCAGGCTTTCACTTTGCGGATGAATATTAGGAGATATTATCACATCTATTTCTGTTTTGGCCAATTCCTTAAATTCATTCAACCAATCCTCGTAATTATTCTTTTCGACTAATGAATAGAGTTTTTCCAATGCTTTTTTAGCATCCGAAACTATCGCAACCTTCGTTTTAATATTTTTATCAATTTCTGCGGCATCAATATCAATATGAATAACTTGGGCTTTAATTGCATATTTGCTTGTATCACCTGTAACCCGATCATCAAATCGCATTCCAATAGCAATAATTATATCGGCTTCATTAGTTTTAATATTCGGAGCATAGTTTCCGTGCATACCTAACATACCCACAAACAAAGGGTGTTTACTTGGGAAAGCAGTTAAGCCGAAAAGTGTGGAAGCAACAGGAATACCTGTTTTATTGGCAAAAGCTTCCAGTTCTTTTTCTGCTCCTGAAATGGTAATACCTTGTCCGGCAAGTATCAGTGGTTTTTTGGCATTATTAATCAGGTTTGCCGCTTCTCTTATTTTTTCCATATCAGTTTTAGGATACGGATAATAACCGCTTATGCGTCGAACTTTTTCATATTTAAAACTTTCAATGGTTTGCAATAATGCATCTTTGGTAATATCCAATAAAACCGGTCCCGGTCGTCCGGAACTTGCAATGTAAAATGCTTTTGCAAATGCTTCGGGAATATCTTCTGCCTTGGTAATTTGATATGCCCATTTTGTTACCGGCATTGAAATACCAATCATATCCGTTTCCTGAAATGCATCAAAACCCAAAAGGTTTGATGTTACCTGTCCTGTAACACATACTAAGGGTGTAGAATCTATTTTTGCATTCGATAAACCGGTTACCAAATTAGTAGCTCCGGGTCCTGATGTTGCGAAAACAACACCCGGTTTTCCTGAAATTTTAGCAAAAGCTTCTGCCGCATGAATTGCACCTTGTTCGTGCCGGGTAAGAATATGATTAATTTTTTTACCGTTTTGATACAGTGCATCGTAAACCGGCATAATGGCACCGCCCGGATAGCCGAAAATTAAATCAACTCCCTCAGCTAAAAGGGATTGTACAACAGCTTCAGAACCACTTACATTTTCGTGATTTACTACGGCTGTTTTTTCTTTAATTGTTTGCGTTAATGTTGCCATAAGCAAAGTTTTTAATAAATAATTTAGTTGCGTTAATTAAATTGTTGTTGGTAATATTTAATCGTAAAAGTTTAAAGTATTAAGTTCTACACTTTTAAACTTTCCACTTTTAACTAATCAATAAGCCGTACGGCTCCTTTATCTGCCGATGAAACTGTTAAAGCATAAGCTTTTAGCGATTTTGAAACTCTGCGATTTCTGCCTGTAGGTTTGTAGGCATTTTTACCTTTTGCTTCTTCTTCCTGTTTTCTTTTTTGCATTTCTTCGTCAGAAATCAGCACATTAATTTTTCTTTCAGGAATATCAATTTCAATGGTATCACCTTCTCTTACCAGTGCAATTTCACCTCCTGCGGCAGCCTCGGGCGAAACATGACCGATGGATAAACCAGAGGTTCCGCCTGAAAATCGTCCATCGGTTATTAATGCACATTCTTTTCCTAAGCCTTTTGATTTTAAATAAGCTGTCGGGTAAAGCATTTCCTGCATTCCGGGTCCGCCTTTGGGCCCTTCGTAGCTGATAATTACCACATCACCGGCTACAATTCTATCGTTCAGAATAGCAGTAACTGCCGCATCCTGCGAATTAAAAATACGTGCCCTGCCTTTGAATTTCAAAATGGAAGCATCAACACCGGCAGTTTTTACAATGCATCCGCCACGGGCTATATTTCCGAACAAAACTGCTAATCCGCCGTCTTTACTGTATGCGTGTTCAATATCACGGATACATCCGTTCGCTCTGTCAGTATCAAGCTCCTCATTAACAAATTCCTGCGAAGCAAGTTTTAGGTTTCTGCCTGTGTGTGCAGCTCCGCTTTTTGCATTATAAACAGCTTCCTGACTTACTGTTTCTCTACGCAAATCAAATTTTTCAATAGCTTGGCGCAATGTTGGAAAATCTACACGATAAACATTGGTATTCAATAAATTTCCACGTTCAAGCTCGCCCAAAATCGATAAAATACCACCGGCTTTATTTACATCTTCCATGTGGTAATGAGAACTGGGAGCTACTTTGCAAATATTTGGCACTTTTCGCGACAATTGGTCAATATCATTCATGCTAAAATCAACTTCCGCTTCGCTGGCAACCGCCAAAAGATGCAATACGGTATTGGTGCTTCCGCCCATTGCAATATCCAGTGTCATGGCATTCATAAAAGCTTCTTTCGTAGCAATGCTTCGCGGCAGCACGTTATTATTGTTTTTGTAATAATGTTCTTCGGTAATTTCAATCAGGCGCTTAGCCGCTTTTTCAAACAGATTTAATCGGCTTTTGTGCGTAGCTACAATGGTTCCGTTTCCGGGCAATGACAGCCCCAGTGCCTCCGTTAATGAGTTCATGGAATTTGCAGTAAACATTCCTGAACAAGAGCCACATGTAGGACATGCATTTTGCTCAATTTCAGCTATTTGACTGTCCGTATAAGAATCATCTACTGCCATTACCATTGCATCGACCAAATCAATTTTTTGATCGCCAAAATTTCCGGCTTCCATTGGTCCGCCCGATACAAAAATGGTTGGTATATTCAGGCGCATGGCAGCCATCAGCATTCCGGGGGTAATTTTATCGCAATTGCTGATGCAAATCAGCGCATCGGCTTTGTGCGAATTACACATATATTCCACACTATCGGCAATTATTTCACGCGAAGGCAAGGAATAAAGCATTCCGTCGTGCCCCATGGCAATACCATCGTCAATAGCTATGGTATTAAATTCTGCAGCAAAATATCCTGCTTTTTCAATGATTGATTTGATGTACTGCCCTACCTGATGCAGGTGTGCATGCCCCGGCACAAACTGGGTAAAAGAATTGGCGATGGCAAAAATCGGTTTTCCGAACTGACTATCTTTTAAGCCATTAGCACGCCAAAGGCTTCTGGCACCGGCCATACGTCTCCCCTTTGTGCTTTCATCGCTACGTAATGGATTGTTCATTTTTTTAGTTGTTGCGTTAATAAAAAATTTTATCCACTAATGGGTATCTCTAATTCAAATTGCGTTAATGTATTTGAGAAATCCCGTATATAAAAAACGCCATCCTCAGGAGAATGGCGTTTTTTAATATTATATATTTTATCACATCATTCTCCCTGTTTGCATTTTTTGTAAAATGCTAATCACGACGAGAATGACTATGACTTGAAATTTTTGCATATCTTTGCACAATTTTGACAGGGTAAAAGTAGGAGATATATTTTTAAAAATGCAAAAGATTTATTAAAAATTTTCAATTTTTTTTTCAAATATCTGATAATAAACATATTGCGTTTCTATTTTTATCAAATGATAAATAATAAATTCACTTTATTTGTGCTTTCAGGATACGAAAATTAGTTTCTGCTCTGCTTTTTAATAATAGAATATTAGTTTTATG
>JALWNR010000839.1 GCA_027083715.1 Bacteroidales bacterium | reverse complement strand
CAATGGGTATATCTTTTAAATAAAAACAGGGATGATTTTAAGAAAATGATTAATTTGCGTAATGAAATTATTGAAACAATTGATAAAATTGTAGAAAAAAACGTTTAAATTGCAAAAATTAAAACGTAAGACCATGACACAAACCGACAAAAACTTTTTTGATAAATTTAATGATTGGATGAAATACTCTGTTACCGTAAAAATTTTTTCTGTTGCATTTTTGGTATTGATTTTATTGATTCCTGCCTCAATGGTTGAATCGCTTATTCATGAGCGCCAGTATCGTAGTGCCGATGCAATTACCGAAGTAAGTTCTATTTGGGGCAAAGCTCAAACGCTCAGTGGTCCAATTATTAGTATCCCCTACAAAAAAAATTATATAAACGAAAAAAAAGAAATCTACGAAAAAATAGAATTTGCCCATTTTTTGCCGGAAAAATTAAATATAAACTGCCTTGTAGAATCGGAAAAACGACACCGAGGAATTTATGAAGTAGTAGTTTATACCACAACATTAGAATTTACCGGAAGTTTTAAAGATTTTGATTTTAGTGAATGGAAAATTGATAATAAGGATATTCTTTGGGATGAAGCAGCTATGTCTATTGGTATCACAGATATGCGTGGAATTAAAGATGCAGTTAAATTGGAATGGGATGGAAAAAATTATTTTTTTAATTCGGGATTAGAAACATATGATGTATTACAAACGGGCATCAGTACCCGAATAAATATTACAAAAGATTCTATTAATAATCATTTTTCTTTTAATTTAAGATTACGCGGAAGCCAATACTTGTATTTTACACCGGTTGGAAAAACTACTAATGTAGATTTGATGGCAAATTGGGAACACCCTAGTTTTCAAGGTGCTTTTTTACCGGATAACTATAAACTTGATGAAAACAACAAAAGTTTTACAGCCAACTGGCAAGTTTTAAACTTAAACCGAGCTTACCCACAAAAATGGGTAGGAAGTTTTTACAATATCAATATGTCAAATTTTGGTGTAGATTTAATTGTTCCGGTTGATCATTATAAAAAATCAGAACGAAGTGCCAAATATGCTATTATGATAATAGCTTTTACATTTTTAATCTTCTTTTTTGTAGAAGTTTTGGCAAAAAAACGTATTCATCCGATACAATATTTATTGGCTGGTCTGGCTTTAATCATATTTTATGCTTTACTTTTAGCTTTTTCAGAGCATTGGGGCTTTAATATTGCTTACATAATAAGTGGTATTGCAACCATCTCATTAGTAACTCTTTATTCTAAAAGTATTTATAAAAATATGCGTGAAACTGCCATTACCGGACTCAGTTTAATCATATTATACGGTTTTGTATATGTAACCCTTCAATTGCAAGATTATGCTTTATTAATGGGTAGTATCGGTTTATTTATCATCATGGCAATAATTATGTATTTGACCCGAAAAATTGATTGGTACGATATGAAGAGAAGTTAGCTGTCAGGTATCTGAGGCTTGGTGTTGAGTATTGAATGTTGAGTATTGAATATTGAGTATTGAATATTGAATATTGAATATTGAGTATTGAGTGTTGAGTATTGAATGTTGAGTATTGAGTATTTATCCATTATCAATATTTATAGTCAATAAAATATTAAATAAAGAAAAGTGTCTGTAATTCAACAAATAAAAATTGGACTGTCTGCCTACGGAAAAGCTTTTCGTTTTATTTTTAAAAATAGAATGGCTTGGACACTCATTGTCCCTTTAATTTTAAGTATTCTGATTTTTGCCGTAGTACAAAGTTATATCAATGATTTATCAGAATACCTGAAAAGTTTGACCACGGATTGGGATTTTATTCAAAACTCAGAATTTTGGGGAGGAATTTTTAAAGGGCTAATAAGTTTTATTACTGAAATAGTTTTTCTGATTGCTTTTGCCTATTTTGGAGGATATATTGTATTAATAATTATGTCGCCGTTTCTATCTTATCTTTCGGAAAAAACAGAGCAAATATTAACAGGAAATGAATACAAATTTAGATTTAAACATTTGATATCAGATACATTCAGGGGTATATTAATGGCTATACGAAACTTATTTTTGGAAACTTTAATTATAATCCCTGCTTTTTTTCTCAGCTTTATTCCTTTAGTTGGTTTATTGGCAACTGCATTTATGTTTATTATTTCGGCATATTTTTATGGATTTTCTTTTATTGATTACATTAACGAAAGACAACGTTTAAGTGTTACAGAAAGTACACAAATGATAAGAAAATATAAGTGGATTGCCATTGCAAATGGCAGTATTTTTGCTTTGCCTCTAATTGTTCCTTTAATTGGCTCACAAATTTCTATATTTGTATCCATTTTTTCGGTAGTGGCAGCAACAATTGCTATTTTAGAAGCAAAAAATAAAAAACTTAATGAGTAAAAAAGTAAAAATATCGGCGGTATCGTATTTGAATACCTTGCCGTTTTTATACGGTATAAAAAATAATTCAATAATTGAAAAAATTGATTTTGAGCAAGATATACCTTCGGTATGTGCATCAAAATTATTGGAAAATAAAGTGGATATTGCACTTGTGCCGGTTGCTGTAATCCCTTTTTTGCAAAATCCACACATTATTTCTGATTATTGTATCGGAGCAAGCGGAAAAGTAAAAACTGTTTTATTGTTGAGTGATGTTCCTTTACAGGATATAAAATCTATTTATCTTGATTATCAATCGCGTACATCAGTAAATTTAATAAAAGTACTAGCAAAAAAGCACTGGAAAATAAACCCTCAGTGGATAAATGCACAAAAAGGTTACGAACAAAACATTAATAATAATACTGCCGGATTAATTATCGGCGACCGTACTTTTCATATTCAAAATCAGTATGAATATGTATATGATTTAGCCGAAGAATGGGAAAAATACAGTGGATTGCCATTTGTTTTTGCAGTATGGACTGCAAACAAACCTGTTGAAAAGGATTTTATTGATGATTTTAATACAGCACTCTCTTTTGGAATAAATAATTTGACACAAGTAAGCAAGGAGTATTATTCGAACTTTCCCGAAAGTAAAATCAATTTGCACGAGTATTTCACAAAGTATATAAGCTATGAATTTGACACAAAGAAAAAACAAGCTATGAAATTGTTTTTTAGTGAGTTAAGCGCAGTAGGTTTATTGTCGGAAAATGCCCTGAACATTACCATTTAAATCTGTACCCTATACCAAACTCAGGGTATTTGGCTTTTGCCCAAAAAGTTTTGAGTGTAAGATTTGCTACCCAATGTGCTGCAAAACGGTATTTTATGCCAAAACGATGATAAACATATTCTTCAAAACTGTTTCCTTTGTAAAAATATCCGCCAAACTGTACTGTAAATGAGGTTTTTCCATATACAAAATCATAGGAAGCATGCATTCCGGCATAGGTTTTACCGGAAAAAGAATAATTAACTATCGTATCAGTTATGTTATCGTACTCGGGAATGGATGTATCGTAAAATAAATCCAAGCCGATACCCACGCGCCCTTTGTGTGAAAACTGCCGCTCTAAATTAATTGAAATATCCGAAACAAAATATTTTGTAGGATTTGCTGGTTGTAAACTTGTATAACCTACTGCATAAATGATACTTAATTCATAATTTTTCACAAATTCAGAAATAGGTAATTTCGGTTTCTGGAATTTCCGGTTTTGCAAATCATAACTTAGTCCTACAGAGGGTAAAAAAACATTAATTCCTTTGTTTGGTTTGGTGGTTCCTCCGTTTGAAAAATGTGTTAAACCCAAGCCAAACAATAACCGGAATTGCCTGTAAACATATAATCTAAAATCAAAATTAATATTCAGATATGCATTAATGTGCGAACCGATGGCAATATTATATTTGTTATTGTACAAATCAAACGGATTGTTCAGGTATCCTGCTCCGGCAGCAAATTTGGCGGTAAATAAACAGTTTCTACGTTCAATCAAAGGTAAGTTTACGTAAGTAAAAAAAGCATGAGCTACACCCAGCACCTCAGGATTTCCAAAATTTACATAAGTATAACCCAAACCTGTTTCAGGATAATTATATACTCTTTGCCATATTTTTTCTCCTTTACTTCGAAAGCCGTAATTTAATTCAAAACCGGATACATAATCTTCAATAAAATACTTAAAATCTTCATGGTGTGCATATATAATTCCATAATTTAAGGCTGCCGAGAGATAGGAGTATCTGCTACTGTCCTTCTCCTGTGCTAAAAAATTTGCAGGCAAACAAAACAACAATAATATCATTAAAAATTTATTCATTACTCTTGTTTAATTAACAATCCATCTCCCTGATGCCCTTGAACAATTATAGTATCGGGCTGCCCTGAATAATATATATTTCCGGTATTTTTTATCGTATAATAAAACCATTTTCCCGATTGCACATAAATATCACCCTTGCTGTTGTTATATGCATGGCAAACTGTATTTTTTAAACTATCGGCATAAATAAATGAAGTTTCATCGGCATTTAAATAACTTGCATATGTTTTCCCTTTAACACGAAAATCGCCCGAAGCATACCAGATTTGTAATTGAAAAACATAGGCATCTATGGTTAAATCACAAGAAGCAACATCTGCCAAAAAACGGATTTTGCATGAATGTACTTTAAAAGTATCAACGCTAAAAACATCCGAAGGTCCGTACACATCCATAGATTTCAGTGTATCTACCGAAATATAAACCTCTTTTTCAGGATAATTTTTCAAAAAATTGCAGGTATTATAATCTTTGATAATAAGCGTATCGTTTTGTACATAGGTTTCGATATACGGAATCAATTTTTCGCCTGTAACAATACGTACTTTATGAGCCGTATCGTTTTGCAGATAAATTTTTAAATTATCATAGATTTCAACATATTTAAATACCGGCAAATCACGTTCTTCCGAAACAGTTTCACCAGCTGAACTCAAACAGTTTTTCTTTTCACACGCATGAAAAACGATTGTCAGCAAAAACAAAATGATTATATTTCTATATCCGAGCTTCATCCTAAATTTAAAAGCGCAAATATAAGATGCTTTTAATAAATTTCATTATTTCTACGCGAAAGTCTTTATTAATTAACACATTTTGCGTAATTTGCATTTATTAAATCAAAGATTAAATCAAGCAAATGAAAAAAATAATCATCTTACTATCAGCATTTTACCCTATTTTCCTGCAAGCTCAAAAAATTGGCGGAGACGTAATTTACCGCAGAAGTTCTTTATACACCTTGATGATTAGCGAACCCAACCGTCAATATGCATCGGAAATACAAAAGACCTTTATCAATGCTCCGGTTCCTGATAAGTTCAACAATCACTTACTTCCGGCACGAAAAATACCCAATGCAGTTGTTGGTCGCATAAAAAAAGAAGAAAAAATACGCATTCAGCAAGCAAATATCAGTAATTATCTGAAAAAAAATGAAATAGCCAAACAATTGGTAGCCAAATGGTTTAATCGTTCGCCGCAAGGTACTTTTGACGTACAACTTTTGGCTGAGCGCGGAATGTACAATGCCTCAGATATGGATGTACAACTTGCGCAAAGCAGCAAACGCGGAATGGCTCTTTTGGCAGATGCCGGTGAAGAACTGATAAAAAACACTTTTGTTATTGTCAATGATTTTGATTACATCAGCAAGGAAGAAGTGGCAAATAAAACAAAAGCAGGACTTTCATTATTAAAAGATATTGCAGAAATGGCAGATGTGGATATGGATACGGAAACCGCCGATGAATTACTCACAACATTTGGTAAAGGCTATGTAATCCGAACCTTTTCGTATTTGTACCAGTTAGATTGGAATGATTCTGTTGCGGCAGTTTTTTATGAAGAATACTGGATGGATAAAAATTCTTTCGACGAAGCTCGAAAAGCGGCCTTTGACAATTCGGATATTTTTAAATTAAAACTTGTTGGTTACGAAATTGCCTGGGCTGATTTGCAATCAACATCCTATACAAAAAAAAGCGAAGAAGAATTAATCCGCACTGCAACAATCAGAGCTATGGATGCGGTAATTGCCAAACTGCAAAAAAAATACGAAGTGTTTCGTACCAAAACACCGCTGTACAGTGTAGATCCGATAGCTGCAAAAATTGGCTTAAAAGAGGGTTTGGAAAAAGGCGATCGCTTTGAAGTGCTTGAACAAGTTATGGATAATAACGGCAGAACCCATTACAAACGCAAAGGCATTATCAAGGTTGATAAAGACCATATTTGGGACAATCGTTTTATGGCTGATGAAGACCCGAATAATCAACAAAGCCAGTTGGATTTTACCGTTTTTAAAGGCAATGGAAAATTCTATAAAGGAATGTTAATCAAGCAGATAAATTAAATCTAAACGATCAACTTCATCAAAAATTCATTGATGTAATCCTGAACATATTTTCGCTTATATTGCAATATGTAGCGCGGATGTGCCAATGGGATAATTTTACCGAAAAAATTGTGTTTATCGTTCAGGTTCATCAAAAACTTATAATTTTTTCCCTGCCCTAAACAAAAACAAACTTCCTTGTTGATACCAAATTTTAATTGTTGTTTGATACTTTTTACCATAAAATCATAAAGAGCCTCTTGTAATGATTTGATGTCGTAGTAGTTCAGGTTTTTACCATCTTTCAGAAAACCCAAAGGACTGATTGAGCTGATGAAAAATTTTTGGTAAAAATCACCAATACTGCCATAGGCTTCAATCATACGGTAAATAAAAATGGACGAAAGTTCCGGTTTTTTATCAAAGTTATTGATAATTTCACATTTTGTTTCCAATTGAACAGGGTCGGTAAAAGGAATGCCCGTAACTCCGGCTCCAAACCTACCGGGATTAATACCCAAAATCAAAAAACGTTCGTTATTATCATTATAATACTTCCGGTAAAAAGCCCTCAATACATTTTTTACTTCAGATTCTCCGTAAGGATTTAAAATTTTCACTCCTTCGGGCAATTCAGCTGTGATTTTTAGTTTTGAATAAAAATCAATTATTTTGTCGGATAGTTTAGTACTCATAGTTTAGTAGGTTAATAGTTTAGGTATAATTTTGGTAAAAAACCTCACTGTTTCTGCTCTAATTTTCTATTGTATTCACCAATTATCGCTCTGATTTTATTTTCAAGATTTATTTTTTGTACCGGATAAATATCCTGCAAATCGTAAAATTCATCGGGGTCTTTATGGTAATTAATCATCCATTTGGTTGAAACACCATTATACCGTAATAGCAGACTATCATCGAGCACAATAAAATCATTTCCCGTATATTGAAACAAGCATTTATTCTGTTTTTTGAATATACTTTTTCCAAAAGCAGTAATCTCATCATTAATTCCCAAATAATCAATTATTGACGGAAAAATATCCAAATCGCTTATCGTATCATGAGCAAAACTAAGTTTTGAAGTATTTTCGGGCAGTAAAAAAGCTGTTTTACCATAAGCAAAATCATTTTTTTGCGCTGTTTTCAAGTTAATGATAATCAGGGTATTCTTATTAAAATATTCATCACTCAAAAAATTCAATAAGCCCTCAAAATCGCCTTGCAAATTAATAAAAATAAAATAATTCTGCTCCATTGTATGCAGTATTTCAGAGAGTTTTGATAAGGATTTGCTCAAATCCTTATTGGCAATCAGCACATCAAAACCGTAAAAATTTTTAGCAGCTTTTGCCTCACTTTTAGTACTGAGCCAAAAACTTTTATAATTATTTTTTCGTAAAACATCTGCAAAACTTTGATATTGATTAAAGGCAAACTTTGTCTGCATCAGTGGTTTATGAATAAATGCAGGAAACGATAACAATAACTCATCTTGTTGCAAACCTTCAAGTTTATGCGTAGCATAAAAATTTTCTTTTAAACGATATGCCATACCCGATGCATCCAGTACTTGCTTAAACTCAGGAAAAGAAAACAAGGCATCATTAATATTTACCAAAATCAAATTCTGCTTTTTTCTATTGTTTTCAAGATATTTTTTTCGGGACGAAAATAAATTGTCTAATTGAGTGTAGTTTTCTGTTTTCGGAATCTCTTCATTTTCAAGCAAATAAAAATGTAATAATTTATAACTGCTGCTAATGCTTAAAAGCTGCTCTGTCCGGTTTAGTTTACTAAACAACTTAGTTTGCCAATTTTCAGGCTTATAAATATGCGAATACAAAGCACTTAATAATAAAATAATTCCTGCGAGACTTAAAAACCATCTAACCAGCCTGTTCGCTCTACTTCGTTCAAAAAGCATATTATTAATTGATGGAAATATATTCCACAAAACAATAAATATAAAAGCAGCAATAAGCAATAAATCCCAACTGTTTGAAAAATTAAAATCGATTTTTATCAGTTGCGTATTCAAACTTTGAAAAAAATCGTTATGCTCACTGATTTTTAAAAACAGAGGAGCTAATTTTTCATAAAATTTAGCCGTAATCAGGTAAAAAAGCAATACGGAAAAATTAATTACCACAAAAACTATTTTTGTAATGCCCTGCCAGAATACCGTATTTCGGATACGAAAAGGAAAGAAAAACAGAAAAAATACCAAGCCGTTGATTATTAAAACAAAAATCGTATCGTAAAACACACCGTACAAAAAAGCAGGCAGCAAATTAGCCATACTGCTGAAAAGTTCCGGTTTTATAAAATAAAAATAAGTCCGGATTACGGTAAAAAACAGTATTACCGTTGCCAATGCCGTGAATACTTTTAATAAATTTTTCAGTTCTTTCTGCATTCTTATCGTTTAAAGTTACCTCAAATTTGTTGCCCAATGTATTTTTTCTATTTTTATACAAAAAAATCAAATATAGTTCATACAAAAAAATAAACACATGAAACAAGCATGATTAAAATAATTATTAAACACACAAAGTAATGATTATTTTCATCATGCGGTTCCATG
>JALWNR010000838.1 GCA_027083715.1 Bacteroidales bacterium | reverse complement strand
ATATAATATTTTTAAACCAAGGCATGGGCTTTAATTTTATTTAAAATTACAAAAAAATATTTATTCATTTTAAATTTCTACTTTTTTTAATAATCGAATAGGCATTATTAATTTTTTGAAATTTTTCTTTTGCTTTTTGTCTTTCCATTGCATTATTTTTGTGCCATTTATCCGGATGATATTTTTTAGCCAGTTTGCGATACGTTTTTTGTAAATCCTGATTGGAAACAGTTGAAGCAACTCCCAACACATTGTAAGCATGGCTTAATGAACTGTATGTTGTTTGTTTGTGTTGTCGATAATAATTTTTTTGCGAATTTTGCTGTGCACCCTGTTTTTTTTGTTTTTTTGTTCTTTTTTTCTTTTGTGTGAATTTATTTTCAATGTTCTGAAAATGAATAATGTTTAGTTTTATTCCTTTTGCTATTTTGGAAATGATTTTTTTCTGTGCGGGAGTAATACCTCCGGTATATTCGCAAAAGCGGAAAAGCTGGTGGATAAGTTGTATCTTTTCTTTTCCTTTAATAATGTATGATATGTTGTTTGTTATACTGGTTAAATTGTAGCGGATATAAAAGTTTTTCTTAACAAATTCTCTTACTTCTAGCCCTATTTCTTTATTGTATTCTTTGGTGAAATAGTTTTCCAGAATATCCAAATCCCGATTGGTGAGCTGTCCTTTTGTTCTTAGCAGGATGATGAATAACTTTACAAAAGAAACTCCTAAATCACCGATTTCCCATAGTAAACGCAGCTCATTGCCCAGATAAGGTTTAATTAGTTCTTTGCCGTAAGCCATCAAAAATATTCCTATAATCAGGATAAAGGTAACTATTGAAACAGCATCTCTTAATAATGAGATTAAAGCAATAATCATCAATATTAAAAATGCAGCTTTACCCATTTGGGATATGCGCGTATCTTTATCAAAATCATCCCAGTTCATTATTTTGCTAAAATATAACAATTTGGAATAAAAAAGAGTAGGAATAAGCTGCTTTTTACAAAGATTACTTTATATTTCTGCTTCTTTTGATGATTTCGTAGGCACTGTTTAGTTCCTGAAAGGTTTCTTTTGCTTTTTTGCGTTGTAAACTGTCTTTGCCTACCCACTTATCAGGATGATATTGTTTGGCAAGCTGGCGAAAAGTAGCTTTTAAAAGCTGATTGCTAATGGTGGGAGAAATATCCAATATTTTGTATGCTGTTAAAATTTTATTTGCCGTATGTGCTTTCTTTTTATATTGTTTTTGATTGTATTGCGACCAATAGTTCGATTTTTTCTCTGTCTTTTCTTGTCGCTCTTTTTTAACAAACATTTTCTCGATATTCTTGTAATGGATTGAGCTTAACCCAAGTTGTTTTGCGATTTTAAAGATAATTTGTTTTTGTTCTTCACTGATAAAACCATCATCAGCACTAAAAAGAAACAATTTATGGATAATTCTGATTTTTGCCGGATTGGACAAAGAGTATAAGCTTTTACAAACTTTTTTATAATCGTACAACTTTTTAAAGTTCTTTTTCGCAAAAGCAACAATCTTTTCTACCGTTTTTGAGGAATATTCTTTGCTAAAATATTTTTCCAGCCGTTTAATGTTTTTTTCATTCAGTTTTCCTTCTGAGCTTAATACGATTAAAACTAATTCTACAAAAGCCAGATTTGTTTCAGCCGTGAGCTTTTTTCGATTTATTCTTTCTTCCTTGTATTTGTGCAATAAAGTTGTCAGCGCAACTGATATGGAAAAAAGTAAAATTTCTGCATCCTCATTTAAGTATTTACGAAAAAATACAGCTAATGCAAGCACTATGAATATCAAAATAAAAAGTACTATTTGTGTTGATGTTTCTGTATCTTTTTTTCTGAATAAAATCATGTGGTAAATATAATTATTTAACCGCAATAATTCATGAAATTCTCTTTATGCAGATACGAGGCACCGAGTTCCGCCGACATATCTTTATATTTCAAGGAATTCGTAACGAAGTAGATACGTGAAGAGAATTT
>JALWNR010000837.1 GCA_027083715.1 Bacteroidales bacterium | reverse complement strand
TGTGTAACGTATTTTATGCGGATATATTTTCCTTTTACTGCCGGAGGATTGTTTACTTCAATCATATCCAACATATACTCATTTAATTTTGAAGTCGGAACTCTTCGTTTTTTATTTTCATACACCTCTACTGCTGCTTCCAATGCTTTAAAAACCCTCTGTTTGGTCAGTGCCGAAGTAAAAATAATCGGGACATCGGTAAAAGGAGCAATTTTTTCACGAATTACTTCGGCATAGCGCTTAGTTGAATTTGCTTCTTTATCGACCAAATCCCATTTGTTCACCAAAATCACCACACCTTTACGATTTTTCTCTATCAAATGAAAAATATTTACATCTTGTCCTTCAATTCCTCGTGTGGCATCAATCAGCAGCAAACAAACATCAGCTCCTTCAATAGCACGAATAGAGCGCATTACGGAGTAAAATTCTATATTTTCGGTTACTTTTCCTTTTTTGCGCAATCCGGCAGTATCTACCAAAATAAAGTCATAACCGAATTTTTTATATCGGGTATGAATAGTATCTCTGGTAGTTCCGCTAATAGGCGTAACAATATTACGTTCTTCTCCGACAAAAGCATTTATTAATGATGATTTACCTACATTAGGGCGACCTACAATAGCAAATTTCGGAATATTTTCCTCATCCTCATCTTCAACTTTTTTGGGCAATGCCTCTACAACTTTATCCAATAAGTCGCCTGTTCCGCTACCATTTATTGAAGACACCGAATAAATATCGCCCAAGCCTAAAGCATAAAACTCATTGGCATCATACATGCGCTCTGCATTATCTACCTTATTTACCACTAAAAATACTTTTTTGTCCGAGCGTCGGAGCAAATCAGCTACAGAGTCGTCTAAATCCGTAATTCCGCTGAGCACATCCACAACAAACAAAATTACATCTGCCTCGTCCATAGCAAGCATAGCTTGTTTGCGAATTTCTTCTTCAAAAATATCGTCAGAATTTACTACATATCCACCTGTGTCTATCAAAGAAAAATCCACCCCATTCCAGTATGCTTTTCCGTAATGACGATCGCGCGTTACTCCACTCGACTCATGAATAATCGCATCACGTGTTTGCGTTAAACGATTAAATAAAGTAGATTTCCCTACATTAGGCCTTCCTACTATTGCTATTATGTTACTCATTATCTTCCATTTTTTTTATCAATCCGGCAATATCAATTACCAAATCTACTTTTTCATTTAAAAACTCTTCGGGCACACCCATATTCTGCAAAATATCCAAACATTTATGCCCATATTTTAAGCACTCTTTCAAAACATAAGGTTTTGTATCCTCATCTTCTTCATCAACAAAATCTAAATATAAATCATAAAACTGTTTTGCAGAATACAACAATATTTGTAATGGTTCATCTACAGAACCTGCTTTTTCCATTGATTTAACAAAGCTAATTACATTTATTGAAAATGCATAAACTTTTACTTCCATGTTTTCAACATCAGTTTTCATAACCAAAGTTTTTTAAAGACCTCGATTTATTTTTCCAATCTTTACTCACTTTTACAAAAACTTCTAAAAATACTTTCTTATCAAAAAATGCTTCAATATCTTTTCTTGCCTCTGTGGCAACACGTTTTAGCGCTTCGCCTCTTTTCCCGATAATTATTCCTTTTTGCGAATCACGTTCTACATGAATTAAGGATTTGATACGAATTAATTGCTCTTCCTCCTTAAACATTTCCACTTCAATTTCCACAGCATAAGGAATTTCTTTACTGTAATGTACTAAAATTTTTTCACGAATAATTTCTTGAACAAAAAAGCGCTCCGTTTTATCCGTAAGCTGATCTTTCGGGAAATATGGAGGTGATTCGGGTAAAAATTCAATTATTTTTTGCAAAACGGCTTCCATATTAAAATTATTGATTGCACTTGCAGGAATAATCAGTGCATCGGGCAAAAGCTCCTGCCACTTTTCAATCAAAACCATTACCGTGGTTTGGTCTGATAAATCTATTTTATTAATTAC
>JALWNR010000836.1 GCA_027083715.1 Bacteroidales bacterium | reverse complement strand
ATATTACTATGTATAATGTCTAATGGTATTGTTTCATTACCTTTATTAATATAAGCTTCACTATAGTAATATTGATTATCTTCTATATCTATTTCTTTAAAGAAAATATTATCTGCTATAATATTATCATTTATTTCTATAACTTCCATCTGTTTGATAGGTATCTCAAATAGTATCCAATCAACACCTTGTTCATCCGTATATAAAGCACTATCTAAAATAGCCTTATTTGTTAGTGTACCTTCATTACTTTTAACATCTTGTTCTACATATACTAATTTTGTTTTTGTATTATAATTTATATTTGGCTTTTTCTTGGTTCTTTATTATCGTATTTATTAGCCTGTTAACTAATTATTTTAAAAATTTCTTTTGCAATTATTTTATCTGAGTTTTTAATACCCAGTTTGCTTGCATTCAAACTTAATTCGTTAATTTTTTCTTCATTAATAATTAAATCCAAAGCCGTACTAATCATTTTTTCTTTTGTATCGGTATCTTTTATTAATACAGCTGCATTTTTTTCAACCAAAGCCATGGCATTTTTTGTTTGATGATCTTCGGCAACATTTGGAGAAGGTATAAGTATTGATGCTTTTCCGAGTAAACATAATTCGGAAATAGTTGCAGCACCTGCTCTTGAAATTACCAAATCTGCCGCAGTATAAGCATTATCCATTCGTGAAATAAAATCATGGATTTTACAATTTTCTACACCTGTTTTATTTAATGCATCATTTGATTGTTCGTAATAAAACTTTCCTGTTTGCCAAAGTAACTGAATATTTGTATTTTTAATTTTTTTCAAACCTGCAATCACTCCTTCGTTAATAGAACGTGCTCCTCCGCTTCCGCCAAGGATTAATATAGTTTTGAGTTCTTTTTTTAAACCAAAATGAGCAAAAGCTTCTGATTTATTGGGTTTGTTTTCAAATAAATTTTGTCTGACCGGATTTCCTGTCTTTATAATTTTTTCTATCGGAAAATAGCGTTCCATATTATCGTAAGCCACACAGATTTTATGTGCATATTTTGCCAATAATTTATTCGTTACACCCGCATAAGAGTTTTGTTCTTGTAATAAAACCGGAATGCCCATTTTTCCAGCCAGCCAACCCACAGGGGCACTGGCAAATCCACCAACACCTACAACAATATCCGGTTTGAAATTTTTAATAATTTTACGGGATAAAAATATACTTTTAATGAAATTAAACAGTACCTGAATATTTTTTAAAGTGAATTTTCGTTGTAAACCTTGAACGGGTAAAGCTTTGATTGGATAGCCGGCAGCAGGTACTTTTTCCATTTCAATTTTACCTTTTGCTCCCACAAATAAAATGTCAATATCCGGCTGTTCTTGTTTCAAAGCATTTGCAATAGCAATAGCCGGAAATACATGACCTCCTGTTCCTCCTCCGCTTATTATAACTTTTTTTCTGTTCAAAATTAATATAGTTTAAACATTATTTAATTACGGTAACTTCTTCAGTTTCCGGTTCAATTGGTGTATCAGCATCCAAACTTCTACTAATACTCAGCACCACTCCAAGCGATGCAAAAGTGATAAGTAATGATGTTCCGCCCATACTTATTAAAGGGAGCGGTTGTCCAGTTACCGGACCAATTCCAACAGCCACAATCATATTCATAAATGCCTGAAACACCAATAATACGGTTATTCCAACAGCCAAAAATGCCGCAAATGTTCGGGATGTTCGTTTAATAATAAGTCCTACTCTGTATAATAGTACCAAGTATGCAGCAATGATTAAAATTGCTATTATTGAGCCCCACTCTTCTATAATTATTGCAAAAATAAAATCGGAATTTGCTTGTGGCAACATATATTTTACTTCACTGTTTCCCGGTCCTTTTCCAAATAAACCGGATGTCGCAATAGCAGTTTTAGCCATATTGGGTTGCGATAAGGCATTCTCATCTCCTTGCACAAAACCGCTTACCCTATTTTTCCATGTTTCAACTCTTGCAATATCCGGAATAAATGATAGTAATACAACCGCTATTGCTAAACCTGCAATTAAAATACCAACACCACTGGCAATTTTTTTGAGAGATATGCGTCCAATGAACATTAAAACCAAAGAAGCTACAAACAATAAAAAAGCAGTAGAAAAATTGGAAGGAAGAATTAGGGCACAAACAATACCTGTAGCAATCATTATTTGTTTAAAAGATGCATCTAATTTTTCTTGATTGCCTTGATTTAATGATAAAATACGTGCTATGTAAACGATTAAGCCAAATTTGGCTATATCTGATGTTTGAAATGAAAAATCTAAGCCCGGAATAACTAACCAACGTGTGGCATCGTTTCTTGTAACACCTAATAACATAGTGAAAATAAGCAGTAAAATTGCTAGTACAATAATTATTTGTGATAAAGAAAAAAAGATACTATACGGTACTTTATGTATTAAGTACATAAAAACAAACCCTATTAAGATAAAAGTAATGTGTTTTCTTAAATAAACAGTTGTGTTTCCATCGGCATATCGGAACGCTAAATCACCAATAGAACTATATACGGCAAGCATCGAGATAATGGACAGGAAAACAACCACACCCCAAATAACTTTATCGCCTAAAATATGTTTTGATAAAAATTTGTTCATTTATTTATAATTTACACACTGCTTCCTTAAATTTTCTACCTCTGTCTTCGTAGTTTTCAAACAAATCAAAACTTGCACAAGCAGGAGAAAGTAATACGATATCTCCGTCTGTTGCTAAATAATAAGAGGTTTTTACTGCATCGTCCATAGAATGAGTATCATAAACAGGGACATGTTTGGCAAATGCATCAATAATTTTACTATTATCTACCCCCAGAGCAACGATAGCTTTTACCTTTTCCTTAACCAATTCAGTTAGCATTGAGTAATCATTGCCTTTATCCACACCTCCGACAATCCAAACAGTATTTTTATCCATACTTTCCAAAGCATACCACGTTGAGTTTATATTTGTGGCTTTTGAATCGTTAATAAACTGAATACCATGTACCTTTATATACTTTTCAAGCCGATGCTCAACTCCGGTAAAGTTGCTTAAACTTTCGCGTATTACCGGATTTTTAATTTGCATGACTTTTGCCGATATGCTTGCGGCAAGTGAGTTGTACATGTTGTGTTTTCCTTGTAATGCTAAATCGTATATACTCATTTCAAAACTGTTTTGATTTGTTTTTATTATTAACCGGTTATCATCGACATATCCGCCCTTTTCAATTTTTTTTTGAATTGAAAAAGCAAATTGCTCCGATTTTAAATCCAGTGTTTTTAATTTATTTATAATTGCTTCATCATCAGTGTTATATATGAAGCAGCAATTTTTATCCATATTTTGTGTAATCCTAAATTTTGAATTTACATAGTTTAAAAAATTATAATCGTACCAATCTAAATGGTCGGGTGTTATGTTTAATAAAACTGCTATATCAGCTTTAAAGTCAAACATATTGTCTAGCTGAAAACTACTTAATTCGATTACGTAGTAATCGAAATAATTTTCAGCTACTTGCATAGCAAAACTTTGTCCTACGTTTCCTGCTAAACCAACATTTAAACCGGCTTTTTGCAGAATATGATATATTAACATTGTAGTGGTTGTTTTACCATTGCTTCCGGTTATACAAATTTTTTTTGCATCAGTATGCTGCCCAGCAAATTCAATTTCTGATATAATTTTTATTTCTTTTTCTTTTATTTTTTGAATTATCTCTACTTTATCAGGGATCCCTGGACTTTTGATTATTACATCAGCCGATAAAATTTTTTCTACACTGTGTGATTTTTCTTCCCAAATTATTTTATGTTCATTAAGAACTGCTTTATACTTATTTTTTATTTCCGAAATATCCGAAACAAAAACGTCATAGCCTTTTTTTTGGGCAAGTACAGCTGCACCTGTTCCGCTTTCACCTGCTCCGAGTATGATCACTTTTTGTTTCATTCTTTTTTTAATTTTTAATCATAATGCTACTTCTAAAATCTAATTTTTATATTATCTGATTTTTAAAGTAATTACTGTTAATACTGCCAGCATAATCCCAACAATCCAAAAACGTGTAACAATTTTAGGTTCGGGATAACCTGATTTTTGATAATGATGATGTAAAGGCGACATTTTAAAAATCCTGCGTCCTTCACCATATTTTCGTTTTGTATATTTAAAATAGCTTACCTGAATAATCACAGAAAGATTTTCGACTAAAAAAATCGCACAAAGCAATGGAATTAATAGTTCTTTACGTACCAAAATTGCAAAAACCGCAATAATACCTCCAAAAGTGAGACTACCTGTATCGCCCATAAAAATTTGTGCAGGATAGGAATTGTACCACAAAAAGCCTATTGCAGCTCCGATTACCGCACTTGCAAAAATTACCAATTCGCTTATATTAGGTATGTACATGATATTCAGATAATCAGAGTAAATAATATTACCCGACAAATAAGCAAATATTCCTAATGTTATTACGTTAATTGCCGACACTCCGGTAGCCAAACCATCTAAACCATCGGTTAAGTTTGCTCCGTTAGAAACGGCTGTGATAATAAAAATACTAATCAAAATAAATACAATCCAAGCAGCCGGCTGTTTGTATTTTCCCATAAAACTTACCAGCGATGCATAGTCAAATTCATGTCCTTTTACAAAAGGTATTGTGGTTATTGTTGATTTAACATCTACAGCTTGGGTCTGTTCAGAATTTATATTTTGTTCAGCACTCAGTACAGCAGGGTTTTCTCGAACCACAATATCATCACTAAAATACATGGTAAACCCAACAATGATTCCTATACCAATTTGTCCGATAATTTTAAATTTACCTGATAAACCCTCTTTGTTTTTCTTAAAAACTTTTATATAATCGTCTAAAAATCCTACAAAACCAAGCCATATTGTTGTTACGATCATTAAAATTATATATATGTTTTCTAATTTTGTAAACAATAGGGTAGGGATAATAATGGATGCAATAATAATAATTCCACCCATGGTTGGAGTTCCAACTTTTGCATATTGTCCTTCCAATCCTAAATCACGAATCTCTTCGCCAATTTGTTTACGCTGCAAAAAACGGATAATTTTTTTCCCGTAAACCATTGAAATTATCAAGGAAGTAATAATAGCAAGCCCCGAACGGAACGAAATGTATTCAAACATTCCTGCACCGGGAACATCAAATTGTTTTAGATATGTAAATAGGTAGTAGAACATTATTTTTTATCTATAGTTTATTTCAAAACTTTGTTAAATTATCTGATTTTTAACTATTCAACACTTTCATCATTTCAATAAAAACTTCTTTATCATCAAAATGATGACGTTTGCCATTAATTTCCTGATAATTTTCATGACCTTTTCCTGCTATTAAAATAATATCACCTGAATTGGCAATAAGGCATGCAGTCTTGATAGCTTCCTTTCGGTCGGTAATTCGTAACATATTTTTCTGCATAGCAGGGATAATCCCTCTTTCCATATCGTCAAGAATATCAGTAGGAGGTTCTGTTCTCGGGTTATCCGATGTTAAAATTACTTTATCGCTATTTTCGACTGCTACCTTTGCCATAACAGGTCGTTTTGTTTTATCGCGGTCGCCGCCGGCTCCAACCACAGTTATAATCTTTTGTGTGTTATTTTTTACCGCATTAATAGTTTTCAGAACATTTTCCAGAGCATCAGGAGTATGTGCATAATCCACAATCCCTGTTATATTGTTTATTACAAATGTTTCAAATCGTCCGTTTACAGGTTTTAATTTACTGATTTGCAAAGCAATATCTTCTTTCTTAATTGCTAAAATATCAGCTACTGCATAAACAGCCGTAAGGTTTGATGCATTAAAATTACCGGTAAACAATGTCCATATTTCAGAATTATTAATTTCAATTAAGGTACTGTTTAAGTGTGCTTCAATAACTTTTGTTTTATAATCTGCTGCATGATTTAAAGAATAAGTGTATTTTTTTGCAGGTGTATTTTGCAGCATAAAATGTCCATTTTTATCATCTGCATTAATAAGTGCAAAAGCATCTTTGTTTAAATTATCAAATAATTGTTTTTTTGTATCACGATAGTTTTTAAAATTTTTATGATAATCCAAATGATCATGTGTAAGATTGGTAAATACAGCACCTTTAAAATTAATACCTTCAACTCGTTTTTGGTCAATTGCGTGCGAACTGACTTCCATAAAGCAATATTCACAACCTTTACTCAGCATCAAGGCAAACAATTCATGCAATTTTAATGCGTCAGGTGTTGTGTGGCTTGCCGGAATTTTTTTATTATCTATATAATAGGCAATTGTTGAAATTAATCCTGATTTAATGCCCAAATTGTTAAACATATTATATAATAAGGTAGCAATTGTTGTTTTTCCGTTTGTTCCTGTTATTCCGATAATTTTTAATTTATCTGCCGGATTTTCGTAAAAAGATGCAGCTGCATGGGCAAGTGCTTCGGCTGAATTTTTTACGATTATATAAACAATATCTTCAGCGGGTTTTTCGGGTAATATTTCACAGATTATTGCTGTGGCTCCATTTTCAAGCGCTTTATTGATAAACTGATGCCCGTCGGTTTGTGTTCCGCGTAGTGCAACAAACAAACCATTGGCATTTAGCTTGCGCGAATCAGTGTAGATTCCGCTTACAGCAATAAATGAATCACCTTTCTGCTCAACGATTTCAATATTTTTTAATATGTCGCTTAAAACCTTCATTTAATCTTTTAATGCTTTTTTAGTTTAGCAGTTTAATAAATGCTCTTAACTCTGACCAAAAATTTAAGTTCTCAAATGAAAATAATTTTATTTTTTCCATTATACCTTTTATAAACTAATATTTTAATCACCCAATTAGCATATTCGTTTAATAGCTTACAACCTATGTTTTAATATCTAAACTATTCAACTTCTGTATATTAACCCAAATTTAATGTAATCGTCATATTTTTTCTAATTCCGGTACCTGCCGGTATTGATTGTTTACGAATTATACCACGACCGTTTACGCGTACCTTTAAGCCTAATTTTTCTAAAATATATAAGGCATCTTTCAAAGCCATACCCTCAACTTTAGGTATTTGATTTTTTCTTACAAAACGGTTTTGATATTCCACAAATCGTTTATTACTTTTAGTAACTACCCATAGTGATTGAACCTTGCTTCTACCTTTTACGGGAATACGTAATTCATTAAAAACATAATCCAAATCATTACGGTTTCCATCTTTTGCATAGGGTATTCCTTTTTCGGGATACACATAGTTTTTTTTGTAATCAATTTCTTTTTGCATTTCAGGACTTGAGGCATAAACTTTGTCTGCAATTTTTCTGAAAACGGGTGCAGCCAACGCGCTTCCGTAATATACACTCCCCTTTGTTTTTATAACCACAATACAGGAATATTTCGGGTTGTCAGCAGGGAAATACCCTGCAAAAGAAGCCTGATGAATTACCCTGTCTGCAGTATCTTTATAACCGAAACTGCCATGAGCAATTTGTGCTGTTCCGGTTTTTCCGGCAATTTTATATTTTGATGTAAAAATATCATGTGCCGTACCGTTGCGAACCACTCCTTCAAGTAAAATATGTGCTTTTTTTATGGTTTCTTTTGAGCATATTGAAGGGTTTAAAATTTCTGTTTTTTTATATTCAATAATTTTACCGTGTTTACGAACAGCTTGAAGCAGTTTAGGTTTAACCATAACACCATTGTTTGCAACCGCATTGTAAAAATTTAGCATTTGTAAGGGCGTAAGTAATACTTCATATCCGATTGAAATTTGCGGCAAGGATATACCTGACCATCCTGAACTGCGCGGATATTTGATAATCGGTGATGCCTCGCCCGGTATTTCAATCCCAGTTGCCTCGTTTAAGTTCATCGAATATAAACGGTTTACAAATTTTTCGGGCTGAGTTTTATAGGCAGCATAAATAATTTGCGATATTCCTACATTGGATGAATGCTCGAAAGCTTGTTTAACAGTAATTTTTCCGTATCCGCCGATTCGCGAATCACGAATAAGAAAACCGTGGTATTTAATGGTGCCTCTTCCGGTTTGTACGCTGTCATTCATGTCAATATATCCGTCTTCCAAAGCCACCATAAGCGAAGGTAGTTTAAAAGTAGAACCGGGTTCGGTGCGTTCGGCAACAGCCAGGTTTAAGTCCTCTACAAATTTATCATTGTCATTTTTTCGTAAATTTACAATAGCCTTAATATTACCGGTTTTTACTTCCATAAGAATAACCACCCCTTGATCAGCATCGTATTTTTTTAGCTGAGCCAGTAAAGTTTGATGTGCATAATCCTGAAAATTAATATTTATGGTACTGATAACATCACTTCCTGTTTCAAAAGTCAGATTATCAACAATTTTAACTGGTACCCAATATTTTCCTATTTTTCTTTTAACAATTTTTTTATCACTACCATGTAAAATTCGGTCATAAGCAGCTTCAAGACCAACAGGGCGAACATTTTCACGGTAGTATCCAATGGTTCTTGCAGCAAGCATACCAAAAGGGCGAATTCTTTTTTTGTTTTCAATCACAATTAAGCCACCTTTAAATTTCCCGTATTTAAAAATGGGAAACTTCTTTAATCTTTGTAATTCAGCATAGCTGACTTGTTTTTTGATTAAATGATATTTTGATTTTTTTTGTCTTGCTTTATATAGGGATTGCAGATAGTCTTCTTTGGTTTTGTCGCCAAAAAGTTTTGATAATGAATCAGCTAAAGCTTCTACATTGTTAATAAATGTGGTATCGGCTAAAGGAGCACTTCCTAAATCCATTCTGATGTCGTAATATAGGGCTGAGGTTGCCAATATTCTGCCATCGTCAGCACAAATATCACCACGATTAGTAATTATTTCTTCTAATTTATATTGGTATTTTATTAAAT
>JALWNR010000835.1 GCA_027083715.1 Bacteroidales bacterium | reverse complement strand
CTAAACCATAGCCAATCCATTTTAGTTTTTAATCTAATTTCTTTCTTTTCCTTAGATAAAAAGAAACAAAAATCAAAGTAACTTGTGTGAAGCGATCTCATAGCCTGTCCCGATTTTTTTTTTTTTTTTAATACCATTAAAAATAGTTAAGGAACAATGAATAAAAAACTATCATGAACTTTAATTACTTTTGCCAAATGGTTTATAAAGCATTATTTGTACATGTGGGTGCATTTTATTTATTTTCTTCTAACTTAAAAAAGGAAATTATTAGTTTCAACTGTTTAGCATGTGCCGCAAGTTCTTCTGAATTACTTGCCATTTCTTCCGAATTGGCAGCAGATTGCTGCGTAATGGAATTGAGTTGTTGAACAGCTTTGTTTACTTGTTCAGCCCCTGAGTTTTGTTCTAGGCTGGCAATAGTAATATCATTAACAAGATTAAGTGTTTTATCAATATCCGGCAAAATCTCATCCATGTATTCTTTTGTTTGTTTGGTAACAAGAACACTGGACTCAGACAATATGTTTATTTCATCAGCAGCTATTTTACTTTTTTCAGCGAGTTTTTTCACTTCATTAGCAACAACAGCAAAACCCTTCCCTCGTTCGCCTGCCGATGCAGCCTCAATTGCAGCATTAATTGCTAAAATATTAGTCTGAAATGCAATATCTTTTATAATAGTAACTTTTTCAGATATCTTTGTAACCGCCTCCAAACTTTCATTTGCAGATTGCCCAACTTTACTCACTCCCAACGAAGCACGTTTGGAAAGTTCCATGGTTTGTTTGGCATTTAAGGTGTTTTGATTAATGTTTGCCACCATTTGTTCCATAGATGCTGAAACCTCTTCACTTGAAGAGGCTTGCTCATTTGAACTTTGTGCTACTGTTTGTGATGCATTACTTAACTCGCTGCTGGTAGTGGCAATAAAATTTGAACTATCCTTTATTTCAGCAACTACTTTTTTCAAAACACTTGATATTTTTTTTATTATTACTGCAATACTTCCCAGTTCATCCTTTCGTTTAAGAAAACTATCTTGATATTCAAAATCTAAATTACCTTCACCAAGCTCTTTTAGCTTGGCAATTGCCTCATCAAAAGGTTTACGAATTAAAACATAAGTGCTGTAAATTAAAGCTACTGAAATTACAACTGCTATTGGCAAACTGATGTATTCAGGATATGCATCTGGATAATGATCCGTAAGCACAGTATTTACTTTGACAAAAATAACATCAATTATCCAAAAAAGAATAATCTTAAAGAGAATACTATTTTTAAAAAATAAATTAAGAATTAAAATTGCCAGAGGTATTGAAACCACTAGGGTAATAGCCACATTTATTAGAACATCTGAGTTTTCCATTTTATATAATTTTATTATTATTGAGGGAGGTTGTTTTTTTGGGTTAATTATAAGTAGCTAGTCATAAGATTATTTTGCAAACTTACCTATTTAATATTCAATATACAAAAAAGATATAAATATATTAATATCATATATGAAAATACTAAATGGGGCAAGATTGCCAAATCAAACGATGAGTAAAATCAAGATGTATTATTTCCTTATTGTAGCTTTCTAAACGTTATATAAGGAGTAGATTAGATATTACGAAAAAAGCAAATAAATTTTATTCAGATTTTTTAAATTTGACAAAAGAAACAATATCTTTTAATTTTTCTGCCTGTGCCGAAAGCTGTTCCGAATTACTTGCCATTTCTTCCGAATTTGCAGCAGATTGTTGGGTAATCGAATTAAGTTGCTGTATGGCATTATTTATTTGCTCTGCTCCTGAATTTTGTTCAAAACTGGCAATAGTAATTTCATTAACAAGATGCAATGTTTTTTCTATATCCGGTAAAATTTTATCCATATATTCCTTAGTTTGAATAGTAACATGAACACTTGATTCTGAAAGCGAGTTAATCTCTTCAGCTGCCGCTTTACTTTTTTCAGCAAGTTTTTTTACTTCATTAGCCACAACAGCAAAACCTTTTCCG
>JALWNR010000834.1 GCA_027083715.1 Bacteroidales bacterium | reverse complement strand
TTCCTGTAAATGTTGCAGATGATGAAATTTATGAAATATCAAAACAACAACATAAGCGAATTGTAAAAGATTTCTTTGTAGATCCTGATAAGAAAGTAGTTATTATTGACGAAACTACAAAACAAGAGGATATTAAAAAACTGATTAATATTCCTGAAAAAAATATAAAAGAAAAAACCGTTAAAGTTTCAAGGGTTGAAAAGATAAGAAAAATTGCTGAACCGGAAAAAGAACAGGAAACGATTAGTAAAACAATCCTGAAAAATAAAACTGAAATAAAAAAGGATGATTTGCCAATCAAAAATGAGGAAAAAGAAATTCTTGACAAAAAAGAAAAAATAAAGCAAACAACCAAGCATCCGGTACAAGAAAAATCTGAGAAAACAGGAAAAGGACCAAAGAAACAAGCTGATGTGATGAACGAGATTTTCTCAAAAATCAGGGCAATAAAAAAAGAAATGAACATAGCCACTGATGAGCACAAAGAAACTATTGAAATAAAACCCGAAAGAAAAGAAAAAAACCATCGCATCATTGATAAAGTCGATGATTTAACAAAGAAAAATGAAATTTTAGAAAAAAAAGAAGTTGCTCTAAACCATGAAAAAAAGGAAATCAAAGAGCAAAATATTGAAAAAGAACCGGAAAAAGAACAAATACAGGAGCAAATAATTAAAGAACCCCAAAAAGAAGAAAAAGAAGATAGAGAGCTAACTGCATGGGACTTAGTAAAACAGCATCAAAAAAATAAGTTTAAAAAAACAGATGTAGTACCATCCGGTAAAAGTAAAATTGAAGAATATTTAGAAAAACAAGCAAACGACGAAAAAAAAATAGAACAAAATGACTTTAAAGAAGAAAAAATAGAAATTGAAAACACTCAAGAAGTTGTAGCAGAAAATAAAAATGAAAAAATTGTTGATAAGAAAAAAGAAGAAGATACCACTAAAAAAGAAGAAACAAAAATACCTGAAAACAAAGAAAACGAAAGTGCTGCTGATGCTTTGCTTAGGCGCATTGCAATGAAAAAGCAACAGTTGAAAGAGAAAAAAGCTAGTATTGAAGATAAAGAAGAAAAAATTGAAAGTGAAGATGAGAATGCAGACAGTTTTAAAGAAAAGCAAAATGAGCTTAATGAAGAGCAAATTGAGAATACAGTTGAAATAAAAGAAAAAACAGAAGAAAAGCAAAAGGAAAGTATAATAAAGGAGGAAAAACAGGAAAAGAAAAAAGTAAAGAAAACACAAAAACTAATCGAGGAATTTATCAATAAAGCAGATTCTTTAGAGCGTATTAAGCCGGATAAAGAACCTTCAATTAAAGGAGATATTTCAGTAAAAAGTACTATTGAAAAGGAGGATTTTATTACCGAAGCAATGGCCGATTTATATGTTCAGCAAAAATATTATCAAAAAGCAATTGATGCCTATAAAAAATTAATTTTGAAATTTCCACAAAAAAAGACTTACTTTGCAATCCAAATAAAAAAAGTAGAAAGTTTAATTAAAAAATAACAAATAGTAAAATATCATGTACACATTAGTCGCTATTTTAACAATTATTGCAAGTATATTAATGATTTTAATCGTTTTAGTGCAAAATTCAAAAGGAGGAGGTTTGGTTTCAAACTTTTCATCATCAAATCAAATCATGGGTGTTAGAAAAACAGCAGATTTTCTTGAAAAAGCTACCTGGGCTTTGGCAATTGCAATTTTAATACTAAGTATTGTTGGAAGTATGACCATTCCCAGAAATACAGGTAATCAAAAAGAAACCATTTTAAAAGATAATATTGAAAATGCAGCCGAGGTTCCTGTTGTTCCTACAGTTCCACCAACAAGTAGTGAATCACAGAAGCAATAAAACATACAATTTGTAAAAAACATGAAGCTGTCCAAAATGGATAGCTTTTTTTATATCTAATAAGTATATAACAAAAAGCAAAATATTAAAGAAATCACTTACAAAAACTCCTAGCTCAGTGAGGTGCTTCGCAGTTCACCACTTTTATTA
>JALWNR010000833.1 GCA_027083715.1 Bacteroidales bacterium | reverse complement strand
AATTATAGCTATTTGTTTTTCGATATTGTCCGTAAGTTCATGCTCAGTAAATAAGAAAACAGAACAAGCCGGGCAACAAATAGCTTTTTTAATTTTAGCAGGAATTAATCATGGGGGAATCACCGAAAATACAGATTTATCCTTAATTTTAAATACAGATAATATTCCGGATGCATACAGCGGAGCAACAAAAATTACTTACCATACCGGAATACATATTGTTAAAGGCTTAAAAAGGAATCAGATTGAGAGTGGAGTCGATTATATGCTTAACCATCAAACATTTACCTATAAAGATGAAGAAAATAAGTATAACGGAACACGTGAACTGTATGTCAGGCAAATTATGCTGCCGCTTACTTATAACTTTAATATCTTTAATAAGCTACTAGCTGACAGGGAAGTACAATTAAAAATAGGATATATAGCCCAATTAAACTTTATAAATATTGACGACAGAGGAAATCTACCGCAATACACTCTTAAAAAGTGGTCAAATGGTTTAACCTTAGGAGTATCTTCGTCGATAATCAGATTCAAAAATGGAAATGATATTGGATTTTATCTGGATATTTACAGAGGGAGCAGAATTTATGAAGATTTTTATAATCGCCCTGCTTTTGAAATGCCCGGAACAAGCTTTGCTAGATTGGGCCTGAGGTATCAATTCTAAAATAAAATTAATGATAAAAATGTTTTAAAAATTAATCAGATGAAATACTTATTTGTTGCCTTTTTATTTCTACACGGAATTATCCATTTGTTTGGATTTGCAAAAGCTTTCGGTTTATCGCAAATGGATCAGATAAATTCAGGAGTCAGTAAAGTGCAGGGTATATTTTGGTTTATTGCATTTATACTGTTTTCTTACTCAGGAGAGGCTCTTCTGTCCGAAAACAGTTATTGGCACTGGATTGCTCTATTAGCCGTTGTTTTGTCGGTTATACTTATTGCCGGAACATGGCAGGATGCTAAATACGGTATTCTTCCCAACATTATAATCTGCCTGGCAGCTACAATATCAATTTACGAAAATGCTTTTAATGAAAAAATATCAAAAGAAATTAGTGAAATTACAAACAATAATTATCCGATAGAGCATGTAATCTGTCAAGAACAACTTGAAACTTTACCATTTCCTGTAGCCAATTGGTTAAAAAAATCCGGAATGGTAGGTAAAAGAATGATATCAACAGTTCAGTTACAACAAAAGGCAAAAATGAAGCTAAACAAAGAGCAAAAAAAATGGTACAATGCTGTGGCAGAACAACATATAGCTACGTTTAAACCTGCTTTTGTGTGGAAAGTGGAGCTGACTATTGATTCTTTTATAAAAATCAGGGGAAGAGACAAACTTAAGGAAGGAAAAGGAGAAATGCTCATCAAGCTGTTTTCTGTATTTAAACTTGCTGAGGAACATGGACAAAAAATTAATGAAAGTACAATGCAAAGATATTTGGCAGAGATAGTTTGGTTTCCGTCTGCAGTACTTAATCCGTATATTGAGTGGGAGGCAATAGATTCATTATCCGCCAAAGCAGTTATGACATATCATGGAGTAAGCGCATCAGGTATTTTCTATTTTAACAAAGAGGGGGATTTTGTCAGATTCAGGTGTTTTCGATATAAGGAGAATACGTTTGATGCGAAAAAGTACGAATGGATTGTTGATGTTTTAGAATACTCAGAAGAAGCGGGGATAAAAATTCCTGTAAAGACCAAAGTAAGCTGGATTCTTGAAAGTGGGTTGTGGACATGGTTAGTTTTGGAAATAACTGATATACACTATGAACATAATGAACAAATTGTATCTCTGTAAATTCATAATTATTTTAGTAGAGAAGAGGTAGCAAATGAATTTTTTTGAAATTTTATGTTCTGTTTGGTATCAATAGCACTAATTAGCTGCTTTCAACAGATTTTTAGGATTCTTTAAATGTTTCGTCATTTTATATACAAACTTGTGAATTATTGAACTTAAGTAATCTTGTCGAAAAAAAAATGGATAATTAC
>JALWNR010000832.1 GCA_027083715.1 Bacteroidales bacterium | reverse complement strand
AGATAAATGCGTCCGTTATTACCCAGTTTTTCACTTAACCAATGATTGTTTAGCAGACTTTCAAATTGTTCAAAAAATTTATCTTTATTTCCTTCTGCACAATATCCTATTTTATAGCGGTCAAAAATATTATCTGGATTTACATTATAGCTTAATACGGGAACATTGTTTGCCATAGCCTCTGCCATCGTGTTTGAAAAACCTTCTGAAAAAGAGCTTATAACATAGATTTTTGCTTTCTGATAATACTCGTCTGTTTTATTAGGTAAAACATAGTCAATATATTTTAAGTTATCGGTTTGAGCTGCTTTATTTTTAATATTTTCACCGTACTCCACAAAGTCTTGTACAATTGGAGCAATCATCACAAATTGCTCATTTGGATATTTTTTTGCCAGTTCAATAAACAGTTCAGGATTTTTAATTTTATCCAGTCTGCCCATCCAAAGTATCTCTTGCTTTTTTTTATTTTGAGCTGTTTCGGGCAAATTAATAATATTTCTCAGCACAATATCCGGTTTTCTTTTTCTGTATTTAGCAAACAAAGCAGACTGAGTTTGTGATTGAGCACTAATAAAATCAGCATATTTGTAAACAAAAGGCATTGCTAAAGCCGTTAAAAAACCTGATTTTTGCTTTAATTGTTTAAAACTGACTTCTGCATCGCCAGCAATCATGTACAAAACTTTTTTTCTTAAAAATAGCTTGATATAAAAAATAGCAATTGCTACACCAATGTCTGCCGAACGAAAAATACAAATATTTGCATCTATTTTTTTTAATATCTGAAATAAATCAAGTGTTTTTTTTAAAATATTATCCTGAAAGTTAAAAGATTTCCAGACTTTAACATTGTCAATGACTTCCAAATCGGATTGTCCGAAATTAGCTGTTATAAAATGAACATCAAACTTTTTGTGCTTTGCCAGCTCTATGCTGTATAAATAGCTTTGTTTTTGTGCTCCACCTATTTTATCAGCAAAGTTATCAGCCTTTGGGTTAAACAGATAATAAGCACGCGGTTGTACAAAACAAAGTTTTTTTGTTATTTCTTTTTCCAATGATACAAAGTATTTAATGGTTTATCGTTGAACCATATATTTTCTGAATTCGTATTATTTCTATTTTTCATTATAAACATTATTTCTTGTGAATTTAAAGCAATATTGTAAATACGAATATCATCCAGTTGTCCTTTAAATTGTGGGTTTACTTTAAATTTAACAATGGGCAATTGCTCTGGAATAAGACTTTTTGATTGAATTTGCTGTCCGTTTAAATACCAAGTGTAAGTAGCAATTGACGTGTCAGGGATTACTCGTAGGAGAGCCGAGTCGTTTTCACATATTAAAGAGTCTCCGGAAAGGATAGGACGTAGTGAGTCTATAATTGCTATTGTTCTGAAGAGCGTATCTGCGTAGCAAATTTCTTGTAGCGAAGTATCCGCTACTACTACGTAGTAAGTGCCTGCTTGATTTACGAGTATTTGTGGGGAATTATTTCCCGTGTTCCACTGGTAAGTCCAGTTCGTATTAGTATTATTAACTTGCAATTGTAGAGAAGAACCGGCACAAATTGAAGTGTCATTTGCCACATTTAGTTGAGGGTTAGGAGTTGCTTTTATTATTAATTGTTTTCTTGCAGTGTCTTGGCAACCTTGCGGACCATAGACATATTCAATAGTAAAGCTTCCGCTACCTGTTTGGCTTGGAGATATTACATTAGAGCTTAATTGTTGTCCGTTTAAGTAGAAAGTTCCTCCGGCGGGATTTTCGCCTGTCAGTATTATTTGGTTAGTATTTTCGCAATAGACAGTATCGTTCATATTCAAGGAGGCGGAAATTTTGACTTTATCAAAGGCGAAGTTTTCGGTATTGAAATTGTTCCAATTTTGTAGTATCCATTGGTTTGTAGCGGTATTATTTGTAGCGGAAGTTGTTCTGTCCGTCCATTGTGAGCCGTCCCATTGAGCTACACCGTCTTTAACGGGATCATTAGGGTCATAAGTAATTGCA
>JALWNR010000831.1 GCA_027083715.1 Bacteroidales bacterium | reverse complement strand
CAGTAAAAGGTATTGATTCAACACCGTAATCGCGACCGGCTGCGCTGTTCCAATATAGTAAATCACTTACATGAGTCCATTTACCTAGCCCATCTTGCTTAATTGCCTTTACCCAAGCGTCTTTGGTTTGATCTAAAGAAACACTGTAAATTTCAAACCCCTTTTTATTATATTTTTCATAGAGTTTAACCATATTGGGGCTTTCAACACGACAAGGTCTGCACCAAGCTGCCCAAAAATCAATTAAAACATATTTTCCGCGTAAAGATGAAAGCTTTATATTTACACCCTCAGGGTTGGGCAAGTCAATTTCAGGCGCTTCTGAGCCAATAGCTAAAAAATCAGCACCTTGTACTTTTTTATGCAACTCTATAACTAAAAAGTTATTGGGGTATTTATCATATAAACTGGCATCTAACTTTTTATAAACATCAAAATCAGTATCGATGGAAAGTTCATCGATAAAAAATAAAGTAGAAAGAGAATTTATATTATTGAGTATAAACTTGCGAATGAATGCTTGTTTTTCTTCCTTAACTTTTTGAGCATATTCTTCTATCTTTTTATCAAATTCTTGCGAAGACTTAAATGTTGAATAGATTAATGATGAATTTTTTGAACCTTTTATTTCAGGATTATAAAGTTCATTAATATCTGCTTTTACGCTTATCTTTTCATTAGGCTCAATAATAAGAATCAGATAGTTTTCCTGATCAAGCCTTAAACGATAAAAATTTGCTTTATCGACAGCAGCTTCCAACGAAAAATCACCCACATCAGATAAATCAGCAGAAGCTAACTCTTGCTGCGAAACAATATCTTCAAGGTAAATTTTATCAAAACTGCCTTTATTTTCAATTGTTCCGGTAATTTTTACATTTGTTTGCGAGAAAATAACGGATGTTCCTAACAGAACGAATAATAATTGTACTAAAAAAAATTTCATAAAATAAAGTTTATTAATATAAAAAATGACAAAGAAATAGTACTCTGCCTTATTAAAAACGTGAAAGCTCTATAAATATTATATTACCGAATGTTTGTCAATAAATTCCAATATCTGTATTGTGCTTGCCTTCAAAATGGTTATTTGCTATATTTCGTATGTCTTGATTTTTGATTCTGTTAACCAAATATCGGATTTCATAAACAGACACTATTTAGCCATTGTGAAAAATTCAAAAACAAGAAAAGCAATATAAAAAATCAATAATGAAGTTCCCATTCTCTTACCAATATTCCAACGATTTACAATTAATAAAATCAGCATTCCAATAATTGAAAGCAGTAATAGTCCTGTTGAAGAAATTAGTTCGTCTGTTTTTATGGAAATTTTTTTCCCGTACATGATTATCATAAGGATAAAAGGAATTCCCATACCAATTAAAACATCAAAAATATTAGATGCTATTGCATTGGTAACAGCCATTCCTCCTCTCTTTTGTCTGGCAACAATCATAGAAGATAATAAATCAGGAACCGAAGTACCAATAGCCAAAACAGTTAAGGCAATAAAAGCTTCCGGGATATCCATAATTTCAGATATTTGAATAGCACTCTCAACCAATGCCCAACTCAATAATCCAATTAAAAAGATAGACATTAAAAAAACAAAAAGAACATTTTTTTTATAAATAAAAACTTTATCAACCATAAAATCAATTGGACGAACAAGCTTATGTAAAGTATTCACAAAAGGACTTATAATTTTTGTGGGTTTGTTTTTTTCTTTTTTATCGTCAATTATTTTCACTTCCGGTTCAAACGGGAAAATACTTTTCCAACGCACCACTAAAATAACATAGATTATATATAATACAGGAAACAATACTGCTTCGATTAAACTAATATTACCATCCAAAAATACATAGTAAAGAAATACCACACCCACCAAATAAAATAGTAAATCGCGCAAAATAATCATTTTGTTCACGGTAAAGTGCCCAACAAGCCCAACTACTCCGGTAATAACAATTAAGTTAAAAACTGCTGAACCAACAATTGTTCCCATTCCT
>JALWNR010000830.1 GCA_027083715.1 Bacteroidales bacterium | reverse complement strand
AGATGATACAGATTATGCAGATGTTCACAGATTTATTATTTAGAGCGTCAGTGTTAATCGGTAAAATCTGTATAATCTGTGTTCCTATTAATTTTTTAACTTCGTTAAAAAAACAGCGCTCATATGTTTTGTAAATCAGCATATTATCAAAATAATTAAATTTATTATGAGAAGTTTTTGAAGCTTGGGAAAATTAAGTAAATGTTAAAATCAAATGAATTTATAGAACATTATTATTTAAGCACAAGTCAATTTTAGAATTAAGAAAAGTATAGATTTTTATTTTTATAGTCGATAAACATTAAAACTGAAAACGTTTGCATTGATTTTTAGGCGGAATTTTCAGTTAAAATAGGGCGGATGAATGCAAAGAGTATTATTTTTAAACGAAAATTTAAATTTATACTCATGAACATTAAATTATTAACCATTGTAAGTATTTTTTGTATAAGTAGTTTTTTTGCTTGCAATTCAGAAACTAAAAAGCAGAAAACAGACAATTCAGATATTGGCTATGTCCCTGAATGGTCGAGAAATGTTGTTTGGTATCAAATTTTTCCGGAACGATTCAGAAACGGAGATACCACTAATGACCCCACACGCGAAGATATTTACGGAACCTATCCCGACAGTATTCCTGCCGGATGGCACATTACCCCTTGGGGACAAGATTGGTATCAACCCGATGATTGGTTTGCAAATTCCGTATTGCCCGACAAGTGGAACAACTTGCAAGCGCGCCGCTACGGAGGTGATTTGCAGGGAGTTTTAGATGAACTGGATTATTTGCAGGATTTAGGTATTACCGCTATTTATTTTAATCCGCTTAATGATTCGCCTTCCTTACATAAATATGACCCGCGTCATTGGCGGCATATAGACCGTAATTTTGGTCCGAATCCTGCTAAGGATAAAACTACTATCGATTCTGAAAATCCGATTGACCCAACAACATGGAAGTGGACAGAAGCAGATAAATTATTCCTGAAACTGGTGGATGAATGCCACAAACGCGGGATCAGAGTAGTTATGGACTATTCGTTTAACCACACGGGAAATATGTTTTGGGCATTTAAAGATGTTCAGAAAAACGGGAAAAAATCAAAAATGGCAGATTGGTATGAAATTGAACAATTTGATAATCCTGAAACGGCTGAAAATGAGTTTAAATATAAAGGCTGGGCAGGTGTTAAATATTTGCCGGAGATGAAAAAAGACATCATCGGCAAGCACGAAATGCCTTTTGAAGGGAACCTGCACAGTGAAAGTGCAAAACAACACATCTATCATGTGGCTGCCCGCTGGCTCGACCCTAATGGTGATGGCGATCCTTCGGACGGAATAGACGGCTACCGTTTGGATGTAGCTGCCGAAGTACCTATGGGCTTTTGGCGCGATTTTCGCAAAGAAGTAAAAAAAATAAATCCCGAAGCATATCTGATTGGTGAAATTTGGTGGAAGTCGTGGCCCGATGAACTCATGTTTCCACATCATTTTTTGCAAGGAGATATGTTTGATGCCATTATGAATTATCGTTGGTTCAGACCCACAAGACATTTTTTTGCCGATGCACCCGATGAAATGAAGCCCAGCGAATTTGTAGCCGAATTAAAGGATAAATTACGCGATATTGACACTGCACGACTGCAAGCCATGATGAATTTGGTAGCGAGCCATGATGCTCCGCGTATTTCTACCTCATTGTACAACAAGAATTTATATAAATATCAGTCAAAACCTTATGATAACCCTGATTATAAGATAGATAAACCAGATAGCAGTACTCTCTCCATTCAAAAAATGCTGTTGATTCATCAGTTTACTTTTATCGGTTCGCCACATATCTGGTATGGTGATGAAGTGGGTATGTGGGGTGCTGATGACCCCGATACGCGCAAACCTATGGTTTGGCAGGATATTAAATATGAAGATGAAACAACACATCCGTTTAATAAGCCCCGACCTGTAAATAAAGTAAAACAAGATACCAATTTACTTAATTTTTATAAAAAATTA
>JALWNR010000829.1 GCA_027083715.1 Bacteroidales bacterium | reverse complement strand
GCCAATAGTTGGATAGATTTTTAAAATATGCCGTAATTTTTCATGATAACTTTAACTTAAAATACGAATAATGAAACCTTATCTATTAAAAAACATCTTTGTTATTTTTACATTTTTCTTTTTTGTGCAAAGCTCTTTTTCACAAAAATTAGTGATTCTGCATACCAATGATATGCACTCTAAACTGACAGGTTTTGGACCAGAGCTGGCATATACACCCATGAGTATAAATGATGATAATACAAGAGGTGGTTTTGCCCGTTTAGCAAGCCTTTTTAATAAGGAAAAAGCCCAAAATCCTAAATCTACATTAATTGTCGATGCCGGTGATTTTTTGATGGGCACAATTTTTCATGCCGATGAAGAAAATGAAGGTTTTCAATTGCGCTTGATGAAAAAAATGGGATATGATGTGGTAACATTAGGAAATCATGAATTTGATTTTGGACCGGCAGCATTAGCAAAAATTATTAATTCAAGCCGAACTAAGGGTGAAATCCCACAAATTGTGGCTTCTAATCTTATATTTAGTTCTGAATCGAACAAGGATGATGGCTTAGAAAGATTATTTAATGAAAAAAGCATTGTCAAATACTCGATTATTGAAAAAAACGGTTTAAAAATAGGAATTATTGGTATAGTAGGGAAGGATGCTGATGAGGTTGCCCCCAACGCAAAGCCTGTAAGCTTTGACAATCAGATAAAAACCGTTAAAAAATTGGCTGATGAATTAAAAAATAATCAACGGGTAGATTTGCTCATTTGTTTATCGCACAGCGGGTTTTATCCTGATGGTAAAGGAGGATATGAGGGCGAAGATTTAAAACTGGCAGCAAAGGTTAAGAATTTGGATGTAATAATCAGTGGGCATACCCATGTAAAAACAGAAAAGGCTATCACGCTAAACAATACGATTATTGTACAAACCGGCTCGTATGCAAAAAATCTAGGTCGTTTGGAGCTAAATATTGAAAACAAAAAAGTTAAGAGTTTTGACTTTCGTCTTATTCCTGTGGAAGATAAAATATTAGGTAATCAAGACATTGATAATTTAATTAATGAGTATAAACAAATTGTGAGTGATAAATATTTTAAACCTTTAGGTTTAACTTATACTCAAGCATTTGCAGAAACAAATTTTACCGTTAAAAGAAATTCTTTAAAAGATAAGTCGGTAGGAACAATGGGACAATTTGTTGCAGATGCTATTAAATATTATGTCGATAAACATGCAGAAAAAGTAGATTTGGCAATTGTTGCTTCAGGAACCATCCGCGAAGAAATACTTCCCGGAAAAATTACTGCACCTGATGTTTTCAGAATTTCACCTTTAGGGTCAGGAAAAGACGAAATACCGGGTTATGCACTTTCTAAAATATACATTAGCGGAAAAGAAGTAAAAAAACTGATGGAGGTAATTGTTATGGCACAACACCCGGGCGATGACAGTTATATTAATTTTTCGGGTATGACCATTGATGCGGATAAAGACAAAATGATGCTTCATAAAGTTCAAAAAGTATATTTTAACGGTAGCGAATTAGATGTTTCAAAAGAGAATACAAAATTATACAGTGTAGCAGCAAGTTCTTATTTACTGCAATTTATCGGTAGAATAAAAAAAATCAGTCATGGCTTAATAAAAATTATTCCAAAGGATAAAAACGGAAATCCGATAACGGATATGACAAAACAAGTTATTGATTTTGATTTGGATAAAAAAGGTATTCAGGAAGGCAAAACTTGGATTGCCTTAATTGAATATATTGAAAGTTTTAAAGATACGGATAATGATGGTTTAACTGAAATTCCTGAAAAATACAAGAAGTAATTTTTGTATCAAAAAACAAGCCGAAAGGTTTCATTTATTATAAATGAAGCCTTTTTTTATTATCAGTATTATCCTGAAATCTGTAAACTATTTTCTATTGCAAATCCAAATTGTACATCATTTACAGATTTAACCCGCAAAATTACCTTCGGTGAGGTGCTTCGCAGTTCACCGCTTTTGTTACAGTTG
>JALWNR010000828.1 GCA_027083715.1 Bacteroidales bacterium | reverse complement strand
TACAAAAAATACTGAAAAAATATTTTAAAACAAATTAAAGGCTACTATGTAGTGATTATTTACAATTTCAAAACCACTTCCCTGGATATTTTTACCGATGAATTGAATTTACGAACAGTTCATTATGCGCAAACAGAGGATAAATTGCTTATTTCAAATTCAGTATCGGCATTTGTAAAATATTCGCAAAAAGATTTTTCTACAATCAATACAAAAGCGATTTTGGAATATGCCTTGTTCGATTTTGTTCTAACGGATGAAACATTTATTAAAAATGTGCATACCATTCCGCCTGCCGTACAACTTAAATATTTAGATAATCAAGTAGAAATCAGTCAGTACTGGGATATTTTTAATACTTTTAAAAACTCAAAACCGGAATTACCTAAGGAAGCGGCTTATAAAAAAATTAATCAATTATTAAAGAAAAATTTGGACGCCTACCTCTCCGAGCCGGAAAAAACAGCATTTGCACTCACGGGTGGATACGATTCACGTACAAACTTGGCACTGCTCAACGGCAAACACTCATCGGGATATTATTACAGCTATGGAGTAAAAGGCAGCTACGATATTAAATTTGCACAAAAAGTTGCCCGAAAATTAAAACTAAACTTCCATCCTATTATTCTGGACAATCGTTTTGCTGATAACTTCCCCGAAAATGCACTGACAGCTATAAATGTTGGCGACGGTATGGTGGAAATGAGCCGTGCAAACTACATTCATGCATTTAAAAACTTAGCCGTAGATTTTGATTACATTCTTACCGGACTATTTGGCAGTGAGCTGATTAAACGCCCGACAAGTTTGGGTGGTTACATCGACAAAAACATTCAGTCACTTTTATTTTCAGACAATATTGATGAAACTTATCGGGAAATAATTGAAAAAGCACTGGATACTGCCTGTATTAACACGGAATTGCTTAAAGTTTACGAAAAAGACATATTAAACGACCTAAAATCGAACCCATACATCAACAATCGATATCCTGATGCAAAAAAATATTTTTTCTATATGGTAGGTTGGGGAATGCGTAAATATTTTATGAAAGAAATAAAGGCAGAGCGTTTGTTTGTTGAAAATTTACATCCCTATATGGATATTGAATTTATCGAATTATTGCTTAAAACACCCTTTCCGTGGATATACAATTGGGGAAGAAAGAAAAATCTGCTTGATAATTTAAAAATTCATAAGTTTTATGCGCAATTAATGCAAATGAATAACAAAAAGCTAACAAACATACCTACAACACACGCATATAAACCCAAATATTTGCTAAATAAAATGTACTTACCCCTGCTAATTGCTCAATACGCTTTTTTAAGACGAAAAATCAAAAAAGTAGGTATTTTTAACAATACTGAATTAATGCACAAATTTTACACTCAAAGAAAAAATGAGTTGGATGAATACAATATATTGTTTCATAACGATAAAATTACAGCAGAATTTCCGCACGGAATAAAAGAGTTTAACAAGCTGATTTCCTTGCAAATATGGATGAAAGAAAACAAATTGCGTTTAGCATAAATACATCATGGAAAAACAAAAATTATACATAATAAAAAGCCTTGCTCCGTGGATGATGGAAGAGCTGATTGCTTTTTCTCGCTTTGAAAAGTTTAAAATTATATTCCTACGGAATATTCCTGATTTTTACCACAGTGATTTGGAGATTTTGAAAAACAACGGGATAGAATTGCAAATTAAGCCGTTTAGCAAAAAAATGAACTTTTCGTTGCTTGGATATTTATTTATTTTTCTGCTTGGAAACCTTTCAAAACTATTTGGCAAACAAAACCTTATCTGGACACTAAATTCCATGTATTGGTTTTTTCGATTGGATAAAAAGCAATTACAAAATATTTACAGTATTCATGCTCAATTTGCTTCGCAAGCGGCTATTGTTGCATATTTTATCAAAAAAAGATATAAAATTGAATATTTTTTTACTTTTCATGCACACGATATTTATTTTAAAAATCGTTGGTTTCCAAATTTACTGAATAATT
>JALWNR010000827.1 GCA_027083715.1 Bacteroidales bacterium | reverse complement strand
TTGCAAGAAGGGACATTAAAATGTAATGATTTTTATTTCCGAAAAATAATAGAAGAATTAATTCGATGCTCTGTACAACTAACTGTACCGGGTGATAAAATTAATGTTCGCTCAGAAAAAGTCGAAAATTTTTATCGACTAAGTATTGAATGTGAACCAAATAATAATCAACAAGCTAATAATAAGAGTATTTTTTTAGCTAGCTGTAAAAAGTCTGTTGAACTTATTGAATTAATTGCAAAAAACTACTCCGGTGATTTTAAATATACTTATAATTCAGATACTTATTTTTGTTTTACTTATTATTTTCAATTATAAACAATTGTTTTTAACCAGATTAATCGTTCAGGCTAAAGGCATAATAAGTAGATGGCAAGTTTATTATTGAGTGTATTCGATTGCCTAAGCAAACGGCAATATAATAACCGTTAAGTAACCGGTAACTCTGGATTACTTCGTGGCTCACTATGTCTTTTAAGTTCCTATTAGGACAAAACACCTAATAAAATTGCATACTTCAATATAGGTTTTATAACTCTGAATAAAAAGTGGTTTGTAGTCTAATTTTGTACTATAAATTATTAATTAAAAATGTAGAGTTATGAAAACAATAAAATTAAACTTATTCAAAACTATTGCAATTGTATTGATTATACAATTAGCATCAGGTGCAGAAGCATGGTCGCAAGTATGTAAACCGTATAAAAAGCAGGCATACGGGATAGCCTCAAACTTTACAAACACAAGTAGTGGTTTGGGACTGTTAACGGAAACAAATTTATTTTATAAATGCGGCAGAAGTGAATACAAAGCTGGTTTTATTTGGCAAAATCAATACCAAAAAATTTCCGGCTTTAGTTTGCAGTACAGATATTATTTGGCTGATAATGATTATTTTAACTTATTTTTGTATATGAATACCATGCGTAATTATAATGTTAATTTACGCAGAGAGATTAATCAGGTGCTTCATCGGTTTAATTATACTGAAATTGCCGAATTTGAACGTTTTAATACCCAAGAACATTATGTGGGATTTGGTATTCAGGTAAGACTCGTTCGGAATTTATTTGTTGATTCTAAAATTGGTTTTGGAGGCTATACAAGCCAAATACTTAACGAAGATTTTCGTGATAAAAATACCAGCTATCATGCTGATAATGATTTTGCTTTACAGCTAAGTATAGGTTTACACTATAAAGTTGATATCAGAAGAAAAAGCAAAAGATGGCCTTAATAGTTAATTATATACAACTCAAATATGTATGCTTTTTAGCCTCAATTGAGGAAATAGAAATTTGTTTATAGAGCGGTAAATATTTAAAAATAAAGAAATGAATAACTATAAAAAAGTACTGGTTGTAGAGGATGAGGAAGCGGTTCGTAATGAAATTTCTGAAATTCTGACAATGGAAAACTTTCAGGTAAGTTCAGCAACAAATGGTTTAGAAGGTCTTATACAGGCTAAAAGAAATAAACCGGACATTATCGTATCCGATATAATAATGCCTGTTCTTAATGGATATCAGTTTATTCAAAGAATAAAAAAGAATCCGGAAACAGAAAGTATTCCCGTAATATTTTTATCGGCAAAAACAACAAAAGATGATATCAGGCATGGAATGTATCTTGGAGCAGTAAGCTATCTTACCAAACCGTTATCAATTGATGAATTGTTGCAAACCATAAAAAAAGGATTGAACAATCCTCAAAAATCTCGTAAAACAAATAATACTAATAAAGAGAACCGCTTGTCGAACTCTACAACAGTTAAAAAAAGCAAAAGCAAAAATATAGAAACCCTGCCGGTAATAAAAAAAATAGTTATTAAAGAAGCTAAACTTTCTAAATATAATAGTATTTTTGGAACAAAAGTAAAAGATGTTTTACTAAAAAGATGGAAGATGCTTGTAGATATTAAAACAGAGCATGTTGCAGAAGAACGTGCCGAGATGAAACTTAGAGGAATGAAACCTGACCATATTAGAAAGGTTTACAGAAAGTATCATGGTTTAGAAGTATAAA
>JALWNR010000826.1 GCA_027083715.1 Bacteroidales bacterium | reverse complement strand
GTTTTAAGATGGTATCCGGAATTTCAACATAAGGAATTCGTAATAAGCGCGACAATTGTTTTTGAAAGGTTTTGTGTGCCTTAATGAGTGTACTAAAATAGATATAACGATAATATACGTATTTATATATTGGTAGTGAGGGTGTTATGCCTGATTTGTGCTTTAGCAAATCAATCAGATGAACCCTGAATATATTATTTCCGGGGGTGAGTTTTGTGATTAATGTGTCGATAATAATAAATTTTGTACTGTCAATACGTATCGTATCTTTATTTTTAACAAAATTTTCAAGCTGATCAATATTTTTTACATAAAAAGTATCAACTTTTATCAGTGTATCGGGCTTTATACGTGTGTAATCAATCTTTGTATCCCTAAAAAACTTTCCCAATTCATCATTAATATCAAATTTTCCGTCGTTTACCATTTTCATGGTGGCAATGGTGGTGGCTGCAATTTTTGTTAGTGATGCTAAATCGTACAAATCGGTGTTTTTAACACTTTGTTTTTTTTGGTAAGTATGATAACCAAATGATTTGTTGTAGATTACCTTGCCATTTTTTGCAATAAACAACTGGCAGCCCGGAAAGGCTCCGGCTTGTATGGCTTCATATACAATACTGTTTATTTTGCTTAATTTTTTTGATGAAATATTTACCCTTTCAGGCGTAGAGTAGCCCAAACGTGAAGCTTTTAGTTTTTCTGAATTTCCAAACAAAATTTGTTGGTTCAGGCTGCGCGGAATTTGCCCCGAAACTGCCAATCCACCAAATAATACCTGAGGAGCAAGTCGGTAAGTTATTTCCAAATCATCGGGCATTTGAATAATATTCAAACTATCGGTATGGTTGGCTAAATTATCAAATGCCCCAAAATTGATAATAATACTTTTTTCCTTCGGAAAAAGCAAAAGTAACCTTTTCAGACTATCTACGGTAAAATTTTTGAAAGTACTGTCATTTATTAAGATTAGGTGGCGATACCGTTTAATTTGTCCTGAGTTAATTTTATTTTTATCGTTTGAAATGTACATTGCATAGTTTGAAAATACTTTCAAAAACTCTTCCGGTAAAGTATCGGTAAGATTGATGATTGAATATGCAATTCCTGTTTGCAGCGGTAGTTTTTGTTTTTTGTTTTTTTGTATAATAAAAATTGATTTTTCTTTCAAAAGGTCAGGAAGAAGTTTTTTTGTTTTTTTTACCTGTGTTTGCTCAATTGTTTTGATTTTTTTCAGGTAATAAATAAACTTAATAGCCTTACGTAGTTTTTTTTAAAACTTGTTTCTGTATCGTGGATATTTATTGATTAAGCCGGCAATTATTTCTTGGGCAGATTTTGTGTCGGATGATTTTATTAACATCAGCTGATAATCTGAATTAAGAAAACTGAGTATTTCTTTTTTCAAATCTTTATTGGCGGTATCAATGAAGGTAATTTTTAAGCCTTCAAAATCAAAATGTGTATGTGTAATCTGTTCATTTTCAAAAATATGGAATGTATTTTGTGTTTTTAAAAAATTTTGCTGTTTTGCAAATTGTATTTTCGTGCTGTCATAAAGCTGTTCTATTTGTGTTTGAATATTTCGCGGATAAACCCAACCGGCAAACAGAGCTTTTTTTTCTGCCAATGTATTTATATATCGGTATCTTTTAATTTGAAAATTAAAAAAAGAAGTATCTGCTAAATCATCAAATTTGCTTTTAGCCGGATAATATGCATAAAAAAGTTTTCCTTCATTTTTTATCGAATTAAGCAGGTCGTCAATATATTCTTTAAAAAAAATGCTATCGCCAATCATGTTGTAATCGATAGTATCGATAAAAAAGAGTTCTTTTCCTAAAATCAGCTGTATTTTTGCACTGTCGTTCATCGAAGAGATTATAGAATCAACAATATTTTTATCGGCATTTAGTACGCTAAGGTGAAAAATTTCAGGAACAGCCCCAGGTAACAGCTGTTTTTTAATTTCCATAGCCGAAAGAGATAAAATTATTATTATCAGATATTTATAAAGAAATTTAC
>JALWNR010000825.1 GCA_027083715.1 Bacteroidales bacterium | reverse complement strand
CAAAGGATGTGCACCAATAGGTTCATCGGGTAGGTTTAAGTCATAAATATCCGTATCGGAAATAAGCCCTAAAAAATCCTCATTGTTTACTACCGGAAGATGCGAAATCCTGAAAATTTCCATCCAGTTAAGCGCCTTAGTTCCTGTTTCCGAAGTTTTAATTATAGGCACTACATCCGATATTAATTCTTTAGCTAACATTTTACAAATAAACAAAAAAATAGCTTAATTTTGCTGATTATATCTTATAAAATTATCTGAAATGACAAAATTAAGTGTAAATATAAATAAAATTGCCACTTTACGCAATGCTCGCGGCGGAAATGTACCTGATGTTTTAAAAGCTGCTGTTGATTGTGAACGTTTTGGAGCACAAGGAATAACAGTACATCCCCGTCCTGATGAACGACATATTCGCTATCAGGATGTACGTGATTTACGTTCTTTGGTTAAAACCGAGTTTAATATTGAAGGCTATCCTTCGGATAAATTTATTCAATTGGTACTGGAAGTAGTACCTGAACAAGTTACTTTGGTACCCGATCCGCCGGATGCAATTACATCAAATGCCGGCTGGGATACGGTAAAAAACAGAGATTTTTTGCGTGAAATAATTGCCGAATTTAAAAAAGCAGGTATTCGCACCTCTATTTTTGTAGATACAGAAGCTAAAAATGTTATCGGTGCAGTAGAAACGGGAACGGACAGGGTGGAGTTATACACCGAGCCCTATGCAGCAAATTTCCATAAAGATAAAGAAGCTGCAGTAAAACCATTTGTAGAAGCAGGGCGGCTTGCCGTTGAAAACGGTTTAGGCTTAAATGCAGGGCACGATTTGGATTTAGATAATCTGAATTATTTTTATAAAAATGTAAAAAAACTGGACGAGGTTTCCATTGGTCATGCTTTGATTTCAGATGCGCTATATTTGGGACTTGAAAATACAATTCAGATGTATTTGCGTCAATTAAAATAAATTTTGACTTTGGAGCTTTTCTTTAGAAAATACGGTGAAGGAGTGCCTTTGGTTATTGTGCACGGGCTTTACGGTGCATCAGACAATTGGGTGAGTATTGCCAAAGTTTTAGCCACTGATTTTGAAGTATTTTTAATCGACCAACGAAATCATGGACGTTCTCCACACAGTGTTGAGCACAATTATAAGCTGATGGTTCAGGATTTATATCAGTTTCTTGAAAATCAGGGAATTGAAAAAGCTGTTCTGATAGGGCATTCAATGGGCGGAAAAACGGTGATGCATTTTGCAAAAAAATATCCCGAAAAAGTGGATACTTTGATTGTTTTGGATATTGCTCCAAAATCCTATGTGTCATTATCAAAAAAAGCTTCAATTCATCATTATTTGATTTTAAACGCAATGCGTAGCATTGATTTCAGTCAAGCAAAAAGCCGGAAAGAAATTGATAATCAACTAATTGAAAACATTGAAGATGAACGAATAAGAATGTTCTTGCTTAAAAATATTCAACGCGATGCACAAAATAAATTCTCCTGGCGCTTAAATGTAGAAGCTTTATACAATCATATTGATGAAATTATGAATGGCGAACTATCTGCGGAAGAACCAATTACCGGTTTCCCTGTTCTATTTGTCCGAGGGGCTGATTCAAACTATATTTTAGATAAGGATTTTGAAAAAATTAAAGAGTTATTTCCGTATGCCGAATTAAAAACCATAAAAAATGCAGGACATTGGCTTCATGCTGAGCAGCCGGAGGAGTTGCTACGGATAATAAAAGAGTTTTTAAATTCATAAATACCTGAACAATGGTGAAGTATTATCTGATTCTATAGAAAATTTATCCGGAAAATCTTTATCTGAAATATGGAATAGTAAAAATTCCAATTATATAAAAGCAAGAGCATTTCTAAAAAAAACTACCAGATACATGCAGATACTGTAACAATGTAAATAATAGTCTAAAAAGAATGAACTTATACACATATATAGAACTTCAGGGGGAACTTTGGTCGTAAATCTGCTATAAAATATGAGTTACAGTAAGA
>JALWNR010000824.1 GCA_027083715.1 Bacteroidales bacterium | reverse complement strand
GGAATGATACCTTTGTATTTATCAATACAAATTTAATATCCAATTATGCAAGAATACACCGCAGTAGGAATAATGTCAGGAACATCATTAGACGGCTTAGATATAGCACTTTGTCATTTTAAAGTAAATAATGATGAATGGGAGTTTAAAATACTGAAAGCCAAAACATATGATTATGATGAACAATGGAAAAATCGTTTATTGAATGCGGATAAACTGAACGGTTTTGATTTGATTAAACTTCATAAAGATTTTGGGAAATTTATCGGAAATAGTGTAAATCGCTTTTTAACCGGTGTGATTCAACGTACCGATTTAATTGGCTCTCACGGGCATACGGTATTTCACCTGCCGGAGCAGCAAATGAATTTTCAGTTGGGCGATGGAGCTATGATTGCAGCAATTACCGGAATTAATACTGTTTCTGATTTTAGAACATTGGATATTGCATTAAACGGACAGGGTGCTCCTCTGGTTCCCGTTGGCGATTATTTTTTGTTCAGAAAATATGATGCATGTATTAATCTTGGAGGTTTTGCAAATATCTCTTTTATAGATGCAGAAAACAAACAAATAGCATACGATATTTGTCCCACAAACATTGTATTAAATGAACTGGCACAAACCAAAGGTTTGGAGTATGATATTAATGGTGAATTAGGTAAAAAAGGAAAGATTAACAAAAAATTGTTAGATGAATTAAATAATTTAGACTTTTACAATCAGCAGCCTCCAAAATCATTGGGTAAAGAATGGGTTGATGAGCAGATAAAACCTTTGTTGGATAAATTTAATATTCCTCTTGAAGACAAAATGCGCACATTATACGAACATGCTACTCTGCAAATATCAAACAGTATAAACAGTAATATAAAGCAAAACGAAGACGGTAAAAAAAGTTCGGTTTTATTTACAGGAGGAGGTACTCATAATGAGTTATTAATGGAATTAATCAAAAGTAAAAGTAAAGCATCTGTTATTATTCCGGCTAAAGAAATTATTGATTACAAAGAAGCTTTGATTTTTGCTTTTCTGGCTGTTTTAAGGTTAAGACGTGAAATAAACTGTTTATCATCCGTAACAGGGGCCAAGGCAGATAATAGCGGCGGTACTGTACATAGAGTTCGCTAATTATTAATGAGTAAATGTGTATATGGGATTTGATTTCAAATTGTTTATCGGCATGCAGATATCCGGATGTTTAGTTTTAAAAACAGGTTTTTCTGTTGTTGTTTTAAGTGATTAAAAATCAACACCTAAGTAGTTTTGTGGTCTGCTAATGGTAGATACGTTTCAATATTTATTTATCTATTAAATTTACTGAGCAATCAATATTTTAAGTATATTTGTTTATTAAACTTTACAGATAATCTATGGGTGCAGGCATACTTAGTCATAGTAGGATGGATGAAATCAGGATTAATATCGATCCGGATGATTTTGCAAAAGTATTTTTTAAAAAGTTGAGTGCTCGCCTACAAGAATCTTATATATTTAAACGTACTATTTACGATAAACGTATTGATTTTAAAGGAAGTGTTTTCCGTTGGGCTTGGAACAGCTGGAATTTATTTAATCCTATTACCGAAGGTGAAGTAGAGTTTGAAACGCAGGATGAGCATACTTTTATCAATCATAAAATATATTTTACCGAAATTTTTACCATTGCATTCATATTCACGATTATTCCATTATCAGTAGATGCTGGTTTAGGCTGGCGAATTTTTGTTTTTATACTGATCTGGCTGTCCTACCTTGCAACTTATTTTATTACCGTATATCGTTTTAATAGTTTTATTGCTGAAATACTTATCGAAACGAATAAAGATGCTCGTTATGAATTTGATGATGATATAGAGTCGGAACCGGACGAGTTTGGAACAGAATATGGTTTAGAATAGAAGATATATTTGCATTAATATTTTCATTTTCTTAACCCTTAAATCTTTGCATTTTTTTTGCAAAATATTAAGAACACAAGCTTAACAGTTCTGCGGTAATCTGAGTAATCTGTGGATGTATTTTGTCCACAGATGAACGCAAATTATCGCTGATTTTACATCGTAACCCAGATGCTTTAATAAAATCTGTGTAACCCATATAATTAGTGTTCCTATTATTTGTTCAACGCAGTTGAACAACGGCGGTAATCTGTTTGTAATCATCAGCAAATAAATATTCCTTACATAACTGATAGTAAATAATTTATAAACATCCCTTAATTTAAACCATAGCCTTGAGTTTTTATAATATCCTGATTATTAATGTTTTAATCTGTAATTTAATGAAGTGTTATTTTGAATACTTATCCTAAAATATGTCTTTTCCCTGCTCTAATAAGCATTTTTATTTTTTCAGAAACAGGAAAACGACTAAGGTTGGTTTTTACCACGCCTGTAGTTAAAAATGTTTTTCGTGAATAATCTATATTTACATCAATAATCACATTATGCTTTTGTTGCGCCAGCTCAAATGCATTTTTAAGTACTCCGTTAATATCTACGTCGTTTAACATTTGTAAGTATTTAGCATGAACACCTGTGGCAATACCTTTAATATCAATTTGTCCGATGATGGAAGCTGTTTTTCTGTTTAGTGGAATTTCTTGAAATTGAGATATTTGCCCTAACTCACCATCATGAAAAACAAAAATAATAACTCCTAATTTATGGGTAAATGCAGTTACCATTTCCATTGCAGTCATCATAAAAGCACCATCACCCACTATACCCACTACTTGTTTGTACGGATTCATCATTTTAGCTGCAATCGTTGCAGGAACTCCATATCCCATACAATTAAAATCGGTAGGGCTGATAAAATGCCTAGGCATGTGAACAGGAAACAGCTCTGCCGTTAAAAAAGTATGATTACCATCATCGGTTACAATAATTGCATCATCGTTTAAACTATTGCGCAAAGCATTGAAAAAGAAACCCGGTGAAACAATGTTTTCTTTCGCTTCTTTTAACCATGATTTTTTATATTTTTCTTTATCCTTACTAATTCTTTTGGCAAGTGCACTAAAATCAGAGGGTTGTTTATGTCCTCTTTTTTCCAATTCGGCAATAATTGCTGAAAGAACTTGTTTTGCATCGCCTTCAAGTGTAACTTTTGCAGGATAATTTTTGTTGAATACTTCGGGATTAATGTCTATATGAATTAGATTTTCCGGCACTTTTAATCCGTAACTTCCTGTGGCAAGTTCAGAAAAACGTACTCCTATAGCAAGCAAGCAATCGCAATTTTTAAAAGCATTTTGTCCGGCAGGTGTTGCCGAAGGTCCAAAGCCCAAGCTTGTGTGTAACGGGTGATTTGCAGGAAAAGCACTTAATCCTTGTAAAGTTGTAGAAACCGGAGCACCAATCAGTTCAGCAATACGTTTGGTTTCTTCAAAAGCATCCACCGCTCCCCAGCCCACATATAAGCCCGGCGAATTTGCATTAAGTAATAAATCAACAGTATATTGAACAGGACTTTTGCTTTCTAATGGATCATCTGCAAAAACAGAAAAGCTCTTGCTCTTTCTTTCGGGAACAATATCTTCAAAAACTTTTTGTTTTAATCCGGTAAATTCAGGTAATGTACCAACATCGGCATGAAACATTTGAATTTCAACCGGTATTTCAATAAATACCGGACCCGGCTCTCCTTCCATAGCTGTTTGATAAGCATCAAAAATTGCAGGAATAATATCTTCATGGTGTTCAATTAAGATATATTTTTTAATAATTCCATCCAAAATTTTTCCCATATCCAGTTGATGGAGTTGATAACTTTTTCCGGTATCTTTACGTGTTCCTCCTGAAATTATAAGCATAGGAATACCATCTAAATAGGCTTCGCCTATACCACTAAGTGCGTGTGTCATTCCTGCTGCGGGTACAATTACCAAAGTACCTATACTGTCTGAGGTTCTGGATACGGCATCGGCCATAAAAGCACCGGCACCTTCGTGGGTTACTAAAACCGGTTCAATTTGCGATGAACTGTTTAGTTGATCGTATATTTCGGTATTGTGTACTCCGGGAATACCAAAAGTTTTGCGAACTCCAATTTGTTCTAACGCGTAAACTGTTAAAAAAGCTCCTGATTTTTTCATTTTGATAACTTATAAGAAAGTAAAAGTAAAAAAAATCCGACAAATTGCATTGCCGGATTTTAAAATTTATTTATAAACTAAATATCTGAAATGAAATTTCTATGGTGTCTTGAAGTGAGTATTGCCAATAGTAGTATTCAATTCAAGATTGTTATGCCTTTTTAAGTAAAAGGCATTCTTTGAAAATTAAATGTTTTGAATTTTTTACCTAATGGCTTATAAATTAAAAGGTTCACCTTGATAAAAATTTAATATGTTAATACGAAAAACAAAGTCATATTTTGCCTGGACCATATCTGACTCAGCTTTTATCAAATTATTTTTAGCCGTATTATAATCTACGGAGTTAACCAATCCTAAATCAAATTTTTGTTTTGTGTATGAAAAAGATTCACGCTGAGCTTCTACAGATCTTTTACTGGCTCTGAATTTAGCTAAAGCTGAAACAGCTGCATTATGAGCTTGTTGAATCTCTTTATACAAATTATTTTTAGTAAGTTCAAGTTGTAATTGAGCATTTTCATAATTCAACTTTGAATTGATTACATTGGTTTTTGTTTGCAGATTATTAAAAATAGGAATACTGATACCGACAACTAATGATAAATTTCTGTTATCATTTAGCTGATCGCCATATGCATATGGTAAAGTAACGGTATTAAACCCTTGAGTATATACAGGAGTCATAGAACCATCAACCCAACCTATTGGACGTGGATCGCTGGGTTCAGTATCGTATTTTGAACGTGCGCTTGAATAACCTGTACCGTAGGATGCATTAAAAAATAAACGTGGATAATAGGCTCCTTTTGCAATTTTTAATCCAAAATCAGAACTTTGAACATTTAATTCTTCTTTTTTGATACGGGGCAAATCGGTAGATTTATTATAAATTTCATCTACTGATGCCAAAATTAGTACCTCAGAAGGATCTTCAATTTCTGGAATTTGAATTTCAAATCCTGCAATAGAATCCAACTCCAATAATTGTGTTAAATTCAAATAATCTGTACGGATATTATTTTGAGCATTGATAAACGACATTTTTTCCTGAGCTAATTGGGCTTGAATTTCAAGTAAATTTCCTTTTGCCAGACTTCCTGCTTCAACTAATGTTTTTGTGCGCGCAACCTGTTCTTGTGTAATTTGTATTTGCCGTTTAGCTACCTCCAAAAGTTCTTTGTCGAATAAAATTTGTAAGTAGGCTGTTGCCACCTGCATACTTATTGAATTTTTGACCTGATCAATTTCTTGTAAGTTTGCCATATAGGTATAATTGTTTCGTTTAACGGTATTGTATTTTTGCATCCCCTGAAACAAAGTTACCTGACTACTTGCCGAAAGACTGAAAGATTGTAATTTTTGATCGGTAAATAAATTGGTAAAAGGATCGATAGTTCGTCCAAACTGAAAGGCATCAGAAGCAGAGGCACTTAAATTTGGGTAAATTGCCGCTTTTGACTGTTTTAAATTTGCCTCGCTCGACAGTGCTTTTAGCTTGGTTTGTTTGACCTGGATATTATGCTCTAAGGCATAATCGATACATTGATTTAATGACCATTGTTCTTGTGCTTGTAATTGCATACCCCCCAGTAATACAATTAACAAAATTTGTGTTAATTTTTTCATTTTCATTTTTAAATTTAAAGTTACACGAATATATTGAATTAATAAATGCAAATTTAAGAGAATTTAATTAATGAGTGGAAAGATTAGTAGTTTATTGTTTTTTTTTCTGTATTTTTTCTCCGGTCATAATCAGTTTGTTTCGCCGAAACAAATAAATTAATATAGAGATATAAGGCAAAACAAAGATAGAGATAAGCCAGAATGTTTTATTGTAAATAGGATGGTTTATCATATCTATGAAAATAATTAACCAGATAATAAAAAAAAGCATAAAACCTAAACTAATAAAAACGGCATGATATATTTCATCATCCAAATAAAAACCCTCGGCAAAAAAGAAAATGCTAAAAGCCATTAACAGCCAAATAAATGACTCGCTAAGTTTAAAATATTGTTTCATTTATTACTTATTTTATATCTAGTACTATGTTAAAAGTACTATGTTAAATATGATTTTGTATATGCTAAAATACAAAAATATTTCAAAATAAACCACATAAGATCAACACTTTGTTAAAATATAAATTTTAGATTAAAGGCTGCGTGTTAAGGTATTGATAATCAGCGCTTTATAGTGGTCGGCTGTTTTTCTTTATTGCGTTGATATTCAACCTGTTTTGAAAAATCACTGAACTATTAATAACTTAACTTTTGCATTTGGGATAAGATTGATTATCGAAGTTGTTTAGCTATGCTAAACCATGTGTAGAGACACAGATAACACAGATGTTCACTGATTTATTATTTAGAAAATCTGTGTTTCTATTAATTTTTTAAGGTAGTTTAAAAAAATAGTACACATTACTTTTTACCCACTAAATATTTCTGAAACAGATTAAAAATACGTGTGTATTCGTCTGTCCAACTGCTTGGCTCAACAAAACCATGTCGTTCTACAGGATAAACAGCCATTTCCCAGTCTTTTTTTCCTAATTCAATGAGTTTTTGCGACAAACGTACTACATCCTGAAAATGCACATTGTCATCGACCATGCCATGAAGAATTAATAGATGTCCTTTTAAACCATTTGCAAAATAAATAGGAGAACTGCGTACATATGCCAAACTATCTGTTACAGGGGTATTTAAAATAGGTGATGTGTACCCATGATTATAATGAGCCCAATCAGTTACAGAACGAATTGCTGCACCGGCAGTAAACACATCAGGAGCTTTAAACATTGCCATTAAGGTGATAAAACCACCATAAGAGCCTCCGTAAATACCTACTTTTTTGGCATCTATTCCGTATTTTTTAATTAAATATTGTGCACCATCCACTTGGTCGGATAAGTCTTTGCCTCCCATATGTCGATAAATAGCGGTTCGCCAATCATGTCCATAACCTGAGCTGGCACGATAATCTATATCTAAAACTGTATATCCGTTATCTACCAGTAAGTTATGAAACATATACTCGCGATAATATCCACTCCACCATTTATGTGCATTTTGTAAATATCCTGCTCCGTGTACAAAAATTACGGCAGCATTGTTTTTTGCTTTTTCATCAGGCAAATACAAACGGGCATACACTTTAGCTCCGTCAGATGCTTTAAACGTAATTATTTGTGGTTCGCGCCACTTGTAGCTTTTAAACTCTTTGCTTGTTGAGTGTGTTATCTGCACAGCTTTTTCTTTTTTTCCTGTAAAAACAGGGTTTTTCATTAAATAAATTTCCCAGGGTTTATTAGAATAGGAATAACGTATTGCCAAATAATTTTCGTCAGGAGAAAGGCTTACTTCATTATTACCGGTCATATATGTGAGTTGTTCGGGTTTTCCTCCATTCAAAGGCATGCGATAAAATTGACGGTCGCCGGGATGGTTTATATTGGCTGTGAAATACCAATATTTTTTATCTAATGAAATTTTTGGTTTATAAACTTCAAATTTACCTTTTGTGAGTTGTTTTTCTTTGCCGTTTTCAATGTTCAGTGTATATAAATGTGCAAAACCGCTCTTTTCAGATTTAAACCAGATATGTTTATTATCAGGCATCCAACCAATTTCCGGACGCGAAAACCAACCAATACCCGGACCGCCTATCCAAGCTGTATCATGCTGATGGTTAAGTGTTTTAATTTTAAAATTCTCAAAATCAATTAGAGCAATCCAGCGGTCTTTATGATCATTGCTTGTAATGTTGATAATGGCATTTTTCCCGTTACTGCTCCAAATTGGTTGACCAAAATATTCAATCCGGTTTGTATTTGTGTATTTTTTATTGGGATAATCTTTTGTGTATTCAGGGGTGTAATTATAGCCTACAAGTTTTTTTAAATCAATTTTCTTAATTTTTCGGATTTTTATATCGTAGATATAAAATTCATATTTGGGTAAGTTTTGTCCAACTTTTGGGCGTGTGTTTTGATCCTCGGTATATCCGGATTCGGTAACATAATGAGGTACAATTGTTTGTTTATTAGAATTTCGCGACATAGTTAAATACAAAACAAAACGACCATCAGGACTTAAATTTGCCCACATTAAACTTTTTCCTGATAAATAAATAGGCAAAGGACGCATGTTTTTTTCTTTTTCTTGCGCTGCTTTCCCTGCCTCTTGTTTTGCCTTTCTTTTTGATAGTGTCTCAAATAATTCCAATTGTTGTTTGTGTAACCATTTATTTTGTGCTGTATAAGTTTTATCATCATTGGGTTTTGATGAGGTTTGAAAATTGGTAATTTGTTCAATAGCACCGGTTTCAATATCCCATGTAAACAAGTTATTGTCAAGTTTGTACCCTATTTTTTTCTCATTTTGAAGAAAACTCAGATTATTTTCATACGCCAATGTGTTAGTTATTTGAATTTTTTTACCGGTTTTTATATTTTGATAAAAAATATCGCCATGCGAACTATAGATTATTTGAGTGTGATCATTGTTGTAAATAATTTGATCCGGCAAATTGTATTGAGTTTTAAAATTTACTTTAGTAATTGTTTCTTTTTCAATATTGTATGCATAAAGAGAGTCGCTAAAAGCATTTTCAGGATTCCAATAAAAATAAAACTGTTTACCGGATACATCCCAGTTTATATCAGAGGGTTGATATCCGATAAATTCATTTCCTTTCATAATTTGTTGAATGCTCAATTTTGAAATATTGGTTTTTTGAGCCATAATTATACAACTGCTTAATATGATTGAGAACAAAAGCAGAAAAGCTGATTTAAGGTGTTTCATGTGTTTATTTTTTACTATTTTTAAATTATTTTTATTGCCATATTGAACATCCGCAAATATTATGTTTATGTATATTTTATCCGGAGTAAACAAACAGGTCTTTG
>JALWNR010000823.1 GCA_027083715.1 Bacteroidales bacterium | reverse complement strand
GTTTATGGTTAGTCCATGAAAAGTACTCAAATTTTTTTGTAAATTTTTGTAAAAAACACTGTCATTTTTTGTCCGTAATAAGGTGTTGTCCTTAAAATTATATATACACGAAATTATTTTTTTATTATTAAGCTGAGTGTTCCATTTTAATGCAATTTTTAAGTTGCAAATTTTATCATCAGAAAAAAAATCTTGGTGATTTCCCCAAATTTTGTATTCATTTAATTGAGCAGAAAAGTCAATATTTACTGATGCAAACGATAGAATTTCGGCAAAATTAGAAATATATTTTTCAATAAATAAACTGTCTTTTGCCGCATTTAAAAACATACCTGTAGGAAAGTTAAAATCAGCCTGATTTATTATACTTCCTTTTGATGCGATAATTAGAGGTGTGTTTGCAGTAGAGCGGCTTGCGTTGGTGAGTATTATTTGGGTGTTAATGTCTGTTTCCCGAAAAAAAATTCCACCCGGGCTTATTTTTTTTATCAGCTTTTGCAAGTCGCTTTTTTTGTTAATTTGTGCTTGATGGATTTCAATCATTAATAGCTGAGCGGCTTTTTCACGAACACTCATATTTTTAATTAAGGTATCTGCCCATGCCGGATTTACATTTAAGAATTGATTTTTTTTGAGTTGCTTAACTGGTTTTTGATAAAAAAATAATGCATGAACTAATAAAGTCAGTTCCAGTAAAATTAAAAAACTAATGAATCCGGCAAATATTCTTTTGGACATTTTAAGTGGAATTTTCTCAAAGATATTAAATTAGTAATTCACCGGTTTGTAATTTTGATGATTTGCCAAAAATGTTTGTTGAAATAGTCATTTTATGTTAATTAGTGTTTGTCTATAAAGTGCTTGTTTTTTGAAAAAATAAGATTTTTGATGAATTTTTGTTTTTTTCGTTGCAGCAAATGCCCCTGTATTAGGCAAGACGAAAAAAGCAAAAAGGCGCAAAAAGATATTTTTTCAATTCAATGACTTTATGGACAGACACTAATTAGCATTGTCTGAAAAGTTTAATTACCCACTAAAATAAATGGCGACCAGAAGAAAGGATGACCAAATTTGTTTTCTTTAATCATTTTTAATTTTGCTTTGCGTAAATATTGGGCATATTCAAAACGTAAATCGCTATTGTCTTTCCCTTTAAGAAAATTATCGTAAAAATCGATCATTAATTCAGAAGTGGAAACATCTGAAACTTTCCATAAGGAAACAATAATATTGTTTGTTCCTGCATAAAGTAAGGCTCTGCTAAGTCCTATTATTCCTTCACCTTTCATTACCTTACCTAAACCTGTTTCGCATGCTGATAAAACCACTAAATCAGCATCCAATTCTAAGTTATAAATCTCGCCTGTATATAAAACTCCGTCATTACCACCGGCTTTATTCGGAGACAGTATTATAGCCGAAAGCTCCGGTTTATCAGAATTTACAAAACCGTGGGTTGCAATATGCAAATAATCATATTTTTTTATGGCTTCTGATTTTATAAACTCTTCACTTGCTTTGTTAAATAGAACTACATCAGCCGGCAAATTATATTTAATAAATTCATTATTAATAGTTTTAACCTCTTTTTCTGTGCCGGGTAAAGGAGTAATAAAAAAGTCATTAATCATCAATCCATTTACATTATTAAAAACAGGAGCTATTCCAAGCCATGCTTTTTCAGATGCTTTGTTTGACCTACTGATAGTGCGCCGAATATTTTTATAATACAAGTTTGCCGAATAGCTATATGCAATAGCATATTTTTTAATTAAAAAAGGATAATTATTGTAGTTAATAATTCCCCCTTGATAAATATTCGTTAAAAGTGCTTCAAAGGGTAAAAGTCCTAAATTCCCATCTTGTATGATTAAAATTGTTTCAATATTTTCGGGTAGTGGTTTTGGAAAAAGAATTTTGTAAAACTCATAAGCTTGTAAAGGAAGTTCTTTGATGTCTTCAGCTTTTGACGAGGTTATTAATTTACGCAAACCGTAAATTTTAAAATCAAAATCTTCCGGTTTTACTGAGCGT
>JALWNR010000822.1 GCA_027083715.1 Bacteroidales bacterium | reverse complement strand
GTAAAATAGTTAGGTGAATATTAAAAATGAAAAAGGAAATGGATGAAATAATGCTGAAATAAAATAAGTAAAGAAAAAAGCGCAGCATTTCGTTATAGATCGGGCTTTTAGCAATTAGTCGCGAAATTCGCTCTTTAAAACGGATTTTAATATTAAATACATAATAATTTATAATTACGAAACTTAAAAAAATAAAGATTAGAAAATAAATCGAAATTCGATTTTCTCCTTTTTCAACCGATAAATAGGTATTCAGTAAAATTAAAGGTCCGGGCATATTTCCGTATATGGTTTCATGAATATCATTTAATTCAAAATCACCTATTAATATTATTCTGTTTTTCAGTAATTTATAAAAAGCCGAATCAGGTAAAAATTTAAAATCACCAATGTTGATATAATCATAGCGATAATTGCTGTTTTCAGAAAAATCATAGGACCAAATACGAAAATCAACAATAAATGAATTTAAAATATAATGATTATTTAGCTTGAAGAAAAAACCTTTCTTAAATTTTGCTTTGTCAATATCCAGCATCATACGCAAAGGTGTAGTAATTAACGAATCAGATTGAATCAGCTTAAATTTGACAAATTTATCGATATTAAAGGTAGTATAATCAGATATTGATTTATGTACTTTAAACAAAGGCTTTTGAGGGATATTATTTTCGTCTTTATGATAAGAAACCGTATAATTTTGCAATTTGTTAAACTCTTTTTGTAAGGCTTCATCGTCTTCGGAAGAATCGACAAAATTAATATCACAAACAATGTATTGGTGATTATTGGGTTTTTGGTTGACTCTATGAAAAAAGTCAGCCAAAGTTTTACGGTTTGTTATTGCCTGATTTCCAATAGGAAAACCATAGGAATCTAATTTATCAATCAATTTTTTTTCCCAAGCTACATTTACAAACAAAAAGCGATTTCTATCCGGTTTTTTTTCTTTACTTATAATGAATTTTTTTACTGCCGAAGTAATTTGTATTAAGCGCAATTCATCCTCATAAATATAGGGTAAATGAAGCAGATATAAAGAAAATGCACTCAATAACAGAGCGTGGATTATTAACAAAAAAAGAAGTAGGTTTTTATGGATTATAAAACCGAATAAATTCATTCCTTAATATGCTTATTTATCAGATTATAAACATAATGCGACAAAATAATTCTATCTGTTTTACCATATGCATCCCTAAAATAATCGATTAATAAATTTTGCATTTCAGATTTATTACCGTCATACAATTTATCAATAATTATTATTAATTCTTTATTTAGTTGATCTTGATCTATAAAACGAAAATTAGTTTCGTTTATTAAAATTTTAAGTCCGTTTTTAGAGTTTACTTTATAAATGTTTACATGCGGCAAATATACTTCTCCGCTATTTTTTAAACCAAAGCCTTTTCTGGACAAATAAATTATCTGATTTTGTGTATTTAGTTTTTTAATCATATTTTGGTTGTTCTTATTATATTCTGCAACTATATTATACCCCTCTGACAAAGGATAATATTTTTTTGAAAGCTTAACCTGTAAAGTATCGCCAATAATATTAAAAACATCTTGTCCGAAATAATTATCTAAATTGCTAATCGTACTCGATATTCCTATTGCTCTAGTACTCAGTTGGTTTTGTTTATTTGTTACCAAAGCAGTTTTTACAAAAACATATAGGGCATTGTCATAGCTTTCTTTTTCTGTCGGGTATTTTAAAGTAAAACGCCCACGACTGTCACTTATTACCATAGCCATTGCGTCTTTTTGTTTGAATGTTAATTTATCCGATGCTTTTACCGCATCACCTTGCTGAAGTTTTCTATCGGCAGTTTCGTTATAAATATCCCCTTTAATTTTAATAATATAATAATTTTCTGTTTGAAAATTAAACAAATGAAATAAGCTCAAAAGTACAATAATAGTTGCTTTCATCTTTTTTATTTTTTCATGTTTTAAAGTGCTATTCTAACGTATAAAACTAAGCCAAAAGTATTTGTTTTTTATAAATATTGGATGATTGGCTCTTATT
>JALWNR010000821.1 GCA_027083715.1 Bacteroidales bacterium | reverse complement strand
GCTTAAATATTATCAGGAAATCAAAGCTCATAAAGAAAACTCAAATATTCCGAAGGAAAAGGTGAGTGAAGTTGACCGGCTTTTGGCAGATTATCGTACACAAATTCATTTCAGAGAGAAAAAAATTGAACTAAAAAAGCTGATGATTGAAAAGTTCAGGGATGCAAAACATCAATTAAGCAATTTGTCTGGCACAGGGCAAAATACGGTATCTGCCATTGGAATGAAAGCCTTTGAAAAACATCAGAACCGCTTGCAAAAACTCAATACAGCACAAAATGACCTTTCGCAGGAACAAGAACAAGATGAATTGTTGCAAAAGCTTATGTTTCAGATTGAGGAACTGATTGAGAATAAGCAAATTGATAAAGAGGTAAAAATATTTATGAAAAAGCTGAACGAACAATTTTCGACAGATATCCATGGAGAAAATCCGGAAAGGATTATCAGTGAAATGGAACGACTGATTGAGGAATACAAAGCAAAGAGCTAATAGTAAGTTTCCGGTAGCCAATTCTCAGTCTTTAGTTCCCGGCAATGAGTATCCGGCTTCTTTCCGGCTACACATTGCTCAGAATTTGGCACTTATTATCCGTTTTTTGTAAAAAAAGAAAAGTTTGGCCCAATTTTCGTTTAAATTTATTAAAATATTGTCTTTTAGTACACAAAACCCTGATTAAAATAAATTTACAATTATGAAATACAAACTTTTTTATCTGCTATTAATAGTGTTTCCTGTTTTTATTCATGCTCAGACAGAAACGAACACGCAAAAAAAATCACTAAGTTTTGATGATTATGATGGATGGCAGTATCTTGAGCATCCTGCTGTTTCGGACGATGGAAAATGGGTGGTTTATGAAGTAAACCCATATCTGGGAGACGGTAAATTATACATCAGTTATCCGAAAAAAAATAAATTACAAACTTTTGAGCGCGGATATTCGGCAAAAATAGCTCCGAATAGCGATTTTGTTGCCTTTAAAATTAAAGCACAGAGGGATACTATCAGAAAATTAAAACTAAAAAAGGTAAAGAAAGATAAATTTCCGAAAGATAGTTTGGGTATTTGGGTGTTTAAAACAAAAGTAACATTGAAATTTGCCGGACTAAATTCATTTAAACTTCCTGAGGAAAACAGCTCGTGGATTGCTTTTTTAATAGACAAGCAAAAAGACAAAACCGATACGACTAAAACCGAGAAGAAAAAATCGAAAAAGAAAAAAGACAAAGATGTGCCCAAAGTATATGAGTTGGTTATTTTAAATCCGGTAAGCGGAGCAGAACATCACTATAAAAATGTTTCGGAATTTGATTTTTCTCGAAATGGGAATCTATTGGGCTTTATTCAGATGGAAAATGATAGTGCTACTCATACAAAAGTAAATATTTTTGATACCCAAAGCGAGGTGATGATTACCATTTTTGATAATGAGGGTATTGCAAAAAAAATTGAACTGGATAATGCAGGTAAAAAAAGTGCATTCATATACACATCCGATACATCAAAAACAAAAATATACTCTTTATACACTTGGCAAACAGGCACTTTGAAGCCTCATGCGGTAATTGTGGATACTAATTCGCTGGAAATGCCTAAAGACTGGGTGGTAAGCCCGAACGGTAAACTGTGGTTTTCACGCGATAACCGTAGATTGTTTTTCGGCACGGCACTGAAACCGGAACCGGAGCCTAAAGACACCTTGCCGGATGACGAAAAAGTGGATGTGGAGGTATGGACATGGAAAGATCCTTATATTTATCCGCAACAAAAAGTAAATCTAAAAAAAGAACAAAAACGTACTTACCTTACAGTATATCATTTTGCAAGTAACACAGTGGCACGCCTTGCTGACGAGCTGGTGCAAAGTGTACGCCCGGCAAACAAAGGCAACAGTAATTTTGCATTGGGAGTTGCCACAAAACCATTTTTAATTGAAACAACATGGAACTTGCCCGGTTTCAAGGACGTTTACATCGTAGATGTAAACACCGGAAACAAAAAATTGGTACTGCAAAAACAACAGGACTATGT
>JALWNR010000820.1 GCA_027083715.1 Bacteroidales bacterium | reverse complement strand
ATTATGATACAAGCGCATTAAATCGTTACTTAAGCTATTTCCAAAATATTACTTTTAAAGAAATTGAACATAATTTATCCGATACTCAATTAAAGTATATTTTGGAAAATAATAAAGCTTTTCGTATTGAATTAACTGATCAAAATAATTTTAATTATACATTAAATTTATATTTTAAACCTCAAAACCTGAATAATGATTTTAGGAGTAAAAAATATGATTTAAATTTAATCTACGGAAAATTAAACAATGAAAAGTACTTATTGATTTTTGAATATTACGATATAGATCCGATTTTAAAGGAACTGTCTTGGTTTTTGCAAAAATAGCATACATTGTTACCGCTTATCGGTTAAATATTAGATTGTATGTACAGGTCTATCAGAGAATTATTGCTGTAGGCGATTAACCTTTGCATATTAAGTATTGTGTTACTTCATTCAATTTACAGAAAAATAGTTAAGATCTAAAAATAGGTAAATTGTTGATAAAATAATATAAAATTTACTCGATTTGTAATAAAAAGAATTGAAAATTTATTTATTTTGCGATTTCATTAGGTAAAAATTGATAACAAATATAAAATTAGCTATATGAAGTTTGTAATTTCCAGTACTGAACTATTAAGCCACTTATCATCTGTAAGTAAAGTAATCAGTAGTAAACACACGATTCCCATCTTGGATAATTTTTTATTCAGTCTCGAAGGTCAAGAACTGATAATTCGTGCAACAGACCTTGAAACTACCATGATTACCCACATTGAATTGGATAATGTGGAAGGGGAGGGTGTTTTGGCTCTTGAAGCAAGGCGATTAACCAATATGCTGAAAGAATTTCCGGAGCAGCCTTTGACCTTTGAGGCAGATATGGAATCGATGCAAGTAGATATACTTACTGAAAACGGTAAATTTAGTATCATGGGGCAGAGCGGAGAAGAGTACCCTGAATTACCTGCTTTACAAGAGGAAAACAGCCATTCGCTGAAATTAAATTCCGAGCTACTTTCAACAGGAATTACCAAAACAATTTTTGCAACTGCTGATGATGAGCTTCGTCCGGTCATGAATGGTATATTTATGGATATTGAAGCGGATAAAATTACTTTTGTAGCATCTGATTCTCATAAACTGGTAAGATACCGCCGCAGTAATGTAAATAGTGGAGTAACTACCAAATTTATATTACCCAAAAAACCGGCAAACTTACTTAAAGGTTTATTGCCTTCTGATGATACAGAGGTAAGTATGCAAATTGATAGTAATAATGCATTTTTTTCAATTAACGGATGGCAATTAATATGCCGATTAGTAGAAGGTGAATATCCAAGCTATGGATCTGTAATCCCCGAAGAAAGTCCTTATAAAGTGGTTATTGACCGTGTTCAACTCAATAACACTATTAAACGAGTAGCAGTATTTTCAAATCAGGCAAGTAATTTGGTGAAACTAAAACTTACATCAAATGAAATGACAGTTTCTGCTCAGGATATTGATTTTTCTATTTCGGCATACGAAGTACTTAATTGCCAATACGATGGTGATGAAATGGAAATTGGTTTTAAATCCGTTTTCCTTACCGAGATCTTATCAAATATCTCTTCGGGTGATGTGGTTATTGAATTATCCGATCCTAGCCGTGCAGGAATCATTCTTCCTTTACAAAAAGAAAATGAAGCAGAAGACGAGTTAATGCTTTTGATGCCGATGATGGTATAGTTTTGTATATTTAATATCACCGATATAATAATTTATCAATTAGCCTCGAAATTAGTTCGAGGCTTTTTTGTTTTATCAAAGAAAATGTATAATTCATGTAAAAAATACAGTGGTTTTATGCTAAATAACTAGATTTTAAATAAGTTTTTAATTTAAAAATCATCATGCTAATTCTTGATTAATAGATGATTATATATAGATAGAGATTTTTAACCGCTTACTGTTTTTGAGAAGTACATATAATTTATAAATTTGTATATCAAAAATGGGGACTTTAGGTTTGAAAATTATCAAATTTTTATTTAAACAAATGTATTA
>JALWNR010000819.1 GCA_027083715.1 Bacteroidales bacterium | reverse complement strand
TGGCAATAATACCATAGCAATGAATAAGTAACCGGCTTGATAGCCTAAAACAATTTGAAAATAGGTAAATGCACTATTACCAACTTCTCCTGGAACAGAGATAAAAGTAACTCCTGAAAGCGATGCACCCACCATCCCAAAAGCAACTACATACCAAGGCGATTGTTTGTTTCCAGTAAAAAATGAAGAAGTATCAGCCTTACGGGAAGTTAGGTATGATATAAATATTAAAAAGGAAAAATAAATTGCAATTATACTAAAAACCAGTAAGGTGCTCATAAATTAATAAGTTAAGTTAAATTATGCAGCAATAATACAAAAAATACCAACAAAAAAGAAAATTTGTATGACAAATTTTAATGATTAATTGCTGTTCTTATTTTAGCATGACCATTTTTCCCATTATTATTATTTCGGAAACGTTTCCAATAAACTACTAGACCCGAAATTAGAATAAACAATAAAGCAAAACCAGATAAAGGGATAAACAAAATGTATAAATCACCAAACATAAAGCGATAATACCTTCCGGTATGTATTTCAAGAGCAACATTCCACAATGACATGGCTTGATCTTTAATTTTATCGGGCATTGCCGTAAATTTTCCATTTGGGATACCTACTGCACCTTTATCAAAATCAAAATAGTATTCTTTATGATCAGAGGTTTGCACATAACCAGTTACCGAATGCTCGCCCACAGGCGGACCTAAGGTTTTTGGAGCTTCGTAAGGCTTTTTATCAATATAATCATAGTTTTCACCGTTTAAAGAGTTCCAAAGAAACAATCCGCTAAATGAACCAACCAGATAAACCCCGGGTTCTCTGAACTCAAAAACATTTACTCCCATAACACTCAAAACAGGTTGATTTTTGAATTTTTTAATGGTCGATTGAAAATTATCATCCGAGTAATAAACTCCCTCTGCAGCAACTAAAATAAAACGACTGAAGTTTTTATCATAATAAATTTTTCTCAAACGGTCAAACCACGGGTTTGGGGTATCTAGTTCAGTATAAGGAATTTTGCCAACACGAACTTCGGCTATAGGTATTAGCAACGGCGGACGTAAAAACATACCTGTAATAGTTGTAATTATTAAGATAATAATTAACCAGTAACCTATTTTGTTGTGCCAACGAAGTGTCCAGCGTTTTGTTTGGGTATGGTTATGAAAATTCTTATTCTGTTTTTTACGCTTTTTTATGGTTTTGGGTGTAAGCCAAAGAATGATCCCTGTGATTGTTAAAAAAGCAAAAACTAAACCCACAAAATCAACAAATAATTTACCGCTTATTCCATAAATTTCACCACTATGAATTACCCACAAAGTTTTAAATAATCCAATTTTATGATCGTAATCATCAGCCGGCGGGAGTCTTACCTCACTAAATGACAAATCACAAGGCTCATCAATAGTTACTAATAAATGAGAACGACTCATCACATACAGAGAATCACCTTTTGAGAGTAAACCTACAATTCGCTTTTCATGTATCGGGAGATCGATCTTTACCCACAGAGAATTTTGTTTATCATACCAAAAAAATCCGAATAAAGTACCCGCATACAAATTACCTGAATTGCTTTGTAAAACAATCTCAATTTTATGATTATCAACACCTTTTGGAAAGCCCGAATTAAAATCGCTAAATGTTTTAAAATTATCTTTTGTTAGCCAAATTCCAATATTTCCATATATAAGAGCACTATCCCCTCCTAATTTCACAAAGGATTTTACAGCTGCATTGTTCCAATTTTTATATTCGTAACGTTCAAGCAATAAGGAGCGATCTACATCGTGAGATGCAAGCAATTCTCGGTGATTCAATATTATTCCGGAAAAAACGAATAATAAAATAAATACAGTTAAAACAATACTTAACCATTTATGGTATTTTTTAAAAAACTTCAACCATTTACCATTCTTTCCATTTTTTTTCTGATTGTTTTGCATTTTTCATTTCCTTAATTGAGACTGCAAAAATAAAAAAGATATTCTTATCTGAAATACCTAAATATAGGGAATATATAAG
>JALWNR010000818.1 GCA_027083715.1 Bacteroidales bacterium | reverse complement strand
GATTTGGACGGAACTTTGCTTAATGCACAAAAAAAAATCGGGAAAAAAGATTGGCAAACGCTTAAAGATTTAGGAGAGAAAGGTTTTTTACGTGTATTTGCCACAGGCAGAACTTATTACAGTGCTCATAAGGTATTGGACAGTTCATTTCCTTTTGATTTTTTAATCTTTTCGTCCGGTGCGGGAATAAAAAATATGCAAACCGGCGAAATTATTTATAAAACTCGGTTGAATAATGCCCAAATTGATCAAACAATTCATATTTTACGCACTTTAAATGTAAATTTTTCCATTCAACACCCGATACCCGATAATCATATTTATCATTATCATCAGGGCAAAAAATCAAATACTGATTTTGAATGGCGTAATGATTTGTATAAAAAATATGCCTATCCGTTAAATTTACATTTTCCTTTGGATGAAGCTACACAATTTTTAGTGATTTTGGAAGATGAAAATGAATTTAACGAAGTTAAAAAACGGATCAGTGAATTGAAAGTAATCAGAGCTACATCGCCTATTGACGGTAAATCTATCTGGTTAGAGATTTTTCCGGAGCATGTTTCAAAAGCAAGTGGAGGAAAATTTTTGTGCGAAATGTTAAATATCCCGCAAGGAAAAACAATTGGTATTGGTAATGATTACAACGATTTGGATTTACTGGCTTGGACACGGCAATCTTTTGTAGTAGAAAACTCTCCTGATTTTCTGAAAAAAAAATATCCGCTTTGTGCCGATAATGAAAATAATCCGCTGACAGATGTAGTGAAAAAACTTTCATTTTGATAATCACAAAAAATAACAGACTTTTGCATGCTAAAGTAAGGGCAAGACTTACTAAAAAATGTGGATGTTAAATTAAGTACTGTGGGAAGAAAAAGAAAAAAATTACCCTTTTACGAAAAAGTGGAAATTATAGATTTGGCTGCTGAGGGTAAAGCCATTGCAAAAATCAAAACAGAAGGTGCAGATGGTCGTGAATTGATTGTTTTTGTGAGTAATTGTGTGCCGGGCGATGTGGTGGACATTCAGGTAAACCGAAAGAAAAAAAGTTTTATGGAAGCATTTCCTGTAAATTTCCATAAATATTCGGATGTGCGAGTGCCTGCTAAATGTGTACATTTTGGCGTGTGCGGAGGCTGTAAATGGCAAAACCTGCCTTATGCCAAGCAATTGGAATACAAACATAAACAAGTTGTTGAGCAATTAACACATATTGGCGGCATTGAACTGCCCAAAGCCGAACCAATTTTGGCTTCGGCAAACGAATATTTTTATCGGAATAAGCTGGAATTTACCTTTTCAAACCGTCGTTGGCTCACTAAAGAAGAAATTCAGGACGAAAGTCCGAAACAAATGAATGCTTTGGGTTTTCATATACCCAAAATGTTTGATAAAATTGTGGATGTGGAAACCTGCTGGTTGCAAGCTGAACCATCTAACGAAATACGTACGGAAATACGAAAATATGCGCTTGAAAACGAGCTGACATTTTTCGACTTACGTAATAATGAAGGTTTTTTACGCAATTTAATTATTCGTACATCCACTACCGGTGATTTGATGGTAATTTTGTCTTTTTATTATGAAGATAAAACTTTGCGCGAAGGAATATTAAAGCACATAAAAGAGCAATTTCCGCAAATTAGCTCCCTGATGTATGTAATTAATCCGAAAAGGAACGATACCATAACTGATTTGCCGGTAAAACTTTTTGCAGGCAATGATCATATTTTTGAACAAATGGAGGATTTGCGTTTTAAAATCGGTCCAAAATCATTTTATCAGACCAATTCTGAGCAAGCCTATAATTTATACTGCTTGGTTCGCGAATATGCCGGGCTGACAGGCAAAGAAACGGTTTATGATTTATATACCGGAACCGGAACTATTGCCAATTTTGTCGCTAAGAAAGCAAAAAAAGTGGTGGGAGTGGAGTATGTTCCAGAAGCCATTGAAGATGCAAAAGTTAATTCAGAAATCAACAAAATAGAAAATACGGTTTTTTATGCAGGCGATATGAAAGATGTGTTGAGTGATGATTTTATTGCGGAAAATGGTAAACCTGATGTAATTATTACCGACCCGCCGCGTGCAGGAATGCATAAAGATGTGGTAAAAGTAATTTTAAATGCGGCTCCTGAAAAAATTGTGTACGTAAGCTGTAATGCAGCCACGCAAGCGCGTGATATTCAGTTGCTGGACGAAAAATACAAAGTGGTAAAATATCGTCCTGTGGATATGTTTCCGCATACGGCACATGTAGAAAATATTACGCTGTTGGAAAGGAGGCTCTAGATTGGGTTTGTTGTATGTATAGCATATTTTTATCCACAGATTAATAAGATTATCACAAATTATTGCTGCAAAGCAGCAAAATCAATAGCCCTGTCCTTTAGGGCAGGGTTTAATGGTGCAACTATAGCGATGCAAGTAATATCGTTTCAAAAAATATAGAACGTACATGCATCGCAATTAATATCGTATAATATTTATTAATTTATTGTTTTGATTCAGATATTTAGAACAGTATTAAACTTTCCTTTGTTTGATACCAATATAATGCACTCAACAATACAACTATCATCTATTTTTCTACTCTAATCCTTGCATCCACAGCAATAATTTGTTCACCATCGGCAAGTAGCGGATTTAAGTCCATTTCAGAAATTTCGGGTGCAAAATGCAATAAAGCACTCAGGCGTATCATGATTTCTGCCAGTTTATTTTCATCGGCACCTTTTTGTCCGCGAATACCTTGTATTATTTTGTATGATTTCAAGGATTTTATCATCGACAAGGCTTCATTTTTATTCAAGGGAGCCAATCCTGCCGAAACATCTTTCAGGGCTTCGATGAAAATTCCGCCAAGTCCTACCAAAATCATATGTCCGAAACCGCTTTCATGTTTTGCTCCTACAAACAATTCCATACCACTTACCATTGGCTGAACAAGTACTGCTTCTGCATCTTTGATTTGCATTATTTGTTTAAAATTGCGTAGCAATTCTTCATCTGACTGTATGTTCAAAATCACACCGCCTACATCCGATTTGTGTACCGGACCCACAACCTTCATCACTACCGGATAGCTAATTTCCTGCATAAAAGCAAGAGCCTGTTTTACATCCGTAAAAACACCTTCTTTGGCACGTGGAATTTGAACTGCATCCAGCAATTTTTGTACATCTTCGGGTTGCAAATAACCGTTTTGTGCAGTATCAATTACTTTACGGATTTTTTGTTCATCAGCAAAAGCAAAATTTGTTTCAATTTCAGCAGGTTTAGGTGTATTGTAAACTTTTGCCAGTGCCTCACCCAGAATTACCTCATCAGGAAAATAAACATGACCTTTTGAGACAAAATCTTTCACTTCCTCTTTGGCTACCATGGTAGATGGCAAAACAGGATAAATAGGTTTCAGTGTATTTTGTATTTTTTCGTGCAATACATTATAGGCATCAAACACTTTAAACAAGCCCGGTGTTCCGAAAATCACCACCATAGCATCTACTTCGTCAAACTTTTTATTTACGTATTCGATGATGGTACCTAATTGCTCAGCTGTTCCGGTTGCCAAAAAGTCAATCGGGTTCGATACCGATGAACCAGAGAAAAGTTCTTCCAAAAGGAAAGGAGTATATTCGTTTTTTATTTCCGGCACATTTAATCCGCCTTTTTCCAAAGCGTCGGTAAGCATTACTGCCGGACCTCCCGCATGAGTAACAATAGCAAAGTTCTTACCTTTTGCTTCGGGCTGTTTAAATACCGAAGCTACGCTTATCAATTCATTTCTGCCGTAGCAACGCACAATTCCTGCTTTTTTAAACAATGCATCCACCGCCACATCAGAGCTTGCCAGTGCACCTGTGTGCGAGGAAGCTGCACGACTGCCTGCATCCGAACTTCCGGCTTTGATAGCTGCAATTTTACAGCCTTTACGGATTAATGAAGCTGCGTGTTTAAGTAGTTTTTGAGGTTTTTCAATATTTTCAAGATACAATAGCTTGATTTTCGGGCTGGTTTCAGGCTCAAAAGTTTCGTCCATATATTGCAGGATGTCTTCCACGCCTGTTTGCGCACTGTTTCCTACCGAATAAATGCTGGCAAAAGTTAATCCGCGAGCCAAAGCTGTTTCTAAAATAAATACGGCAGTTGCACCCGAGCCGGAAATAAAATCAACACCTTGCGGATCCATTTTAGGAATAGGCTCTGTAAAAACACCGTGATAATTGGGAGTTAAAACACCAATTCCGTTAGGTCCTATTAATACACCGTTTACACGATTAACAGTATCCACAATCTCATCTTCCAGCTTTTTACCTTCGGTACCCATTTCGCTGAATCCTGCCGAAAGGATAATGAACGCACGTGTGTTCTTTTCATCGGCAAGTACTTTAACCGTTTGCGGACAATATTTAGCCGCAATGGCAATAATTGCCAAATCTACTTCCGGTAAATCTTCTACATTCTGATAGCTTTTAATGCCCTGAACTTCTTTTTCTTTTGGGTTGCTAACGTATAATTGTCCGCCGAAATTTCCGTCAATAAGATTTTTCAGTACCTTACCACCCGGCTTTTGTACATCGTTTGAACCACCAATAACAACAATGCTTTCAGGTTTTAATAGTTGTTTATTTATCATTGCTTTTTCTTTCTTTGGTTTTGCCAAAGATACGTTAATTTTCAAGATCGGTAAAAACAATATTTTATGTTTTTCAGCCTGAATATTTTTACGGAGTGTAAAAGAGTTATCGGCTTTTAGGAGTTATTACACTAATGTTTTTTGAATGATTTTTAAAGTCTGATATATTGCTTGTTATTAAATCTGCCTCTATTATTTCCGCGCTTGCCATAATTAAGGCATCAGGAAGTTTTATTTTTGACTTTTTTCTGAGCTCAACCGTAAAGTCAGCTATTTCCCGATTTATATTTATCACAGACAGCGACTTAAAAATGCGTTCTACGGCATTTTTCTCTGTTTCCGTTTTAAAGTTAAAGCCCAAAACCTCAATATAGCATATAATCGATGTGAAAAGCATGTCGTAACTATTAATGATATCAACAACAGAAATCAGATTTTTTGATGCATCAATAATTACATTACTGTCTAACAAGGCTTTATTCCCATTCATTTCTTAATTGTTTTTGCCATTCAACAGTATCATTTATTTCTGAAAATACATCTAATTTTTGGATTTCACGAAATGCTTCCAAAAGCTCTTCTTTATCATTTGATACTTCTTCTTGTAAAAGCATTATTACTTTTACTTTCCGGTTGTTGTATAACGGATAATTATCCGGAATTTTTATTACTCCGTTTTTTACATAAGTTTGAAATTCTAAAGCTTTCATAACCTCTTTTTCTGATTATTACGTAAAGGTACAACTTAATATTCAATTAATCAACACACCAATTTATCTCAACTCATCACAAATATTCAACACCACATTCAAAACCGATTGTCCAAGATGTGCCGAACGCTCAGGCGACCATCCTTGTATTGGGTCAGGCATGTTGGCATTGTCTTTAAAAGGCATTTCAATGGTCATCGAAAGGCAGTCAAAACGCTGACCAACTTGGTTTGAGCAGATAGACAAATTGGCTTTGCCCGGCTCATCTTTATCATATCCGTGCTTATCCTGAAAGTCCGGGCTGATTTTCTTCCAGTCGTTGATGAATTTTTGTTCCAGATTTTTTAAACGTTCTGTATAGTTCGGAATACCATCGTTTGTGGTTACAAAATTATATGGCAGTTCTTCATCTCCGTGTACATCAAGGCATAAATCCACACCTGTTTCATCCATCATATTGCGTACATAAAATACTTCGGGGCTTTTTTCCTTATCGGGATGTTCCCATTCGCGGTTCAGATTTCGCCCTGCGGCATTGCTACGCAAATTACCATGAATGCTGCCGTCCACATTCATATTCGGAACAATATAAAATACGGCTTTATCGGTTAATTGGCGCGAAACCGGATCGCTTTCGTCCAACAGCCTGTAAATTAAACCTTCCATAAACCATTCAGCCATACTTTCGCCCGGATGCTGGCGTGCAATAATCCAGATTTTCTTTTTGTTTTTGTCCGGTTCACCAACAATCAGGCAATCAATATTTCTGCCCTCCACAGTTTCGCCGATATTTTTCAATACACATAAGCCGGAGTGTTGTGCATTACTGATTAAATCCAGATGACGATCGTAGGTGTAGGGTGCAAAATACGCATAAAAAACCGAGTTGTATTCAGGTTTATGATTAATTATCAAATTAGTACCATCGAAATGCGTTGGTACACGAAACCAGTTTTTTCGGTCATAAGATGCAACAACATGGTAGCCTTCCCAAAACGGATAAGAAGTTTTTGCTGCGTTTGTGATTTTAATTTTGCAAGGATAACCTTCAGCACCAACCAGCCTGAAATAAAACCATTGTAAAAAATCAGAGTTTGTATCTTTTCGGATTTTTACTTGTATGTCTTCGGGGTTCTCTATTGAAATAACTTCAATATTTCCACTGTCAAAATTTGCTGAAATTTTCATTTTAAAAATTGTTATGTTGTTAAATTTATCTGATTTCCGATATATTAATAGTTTCCTGTTCTGGATGAAACATTCATGACAGGCACTAAATATCAAAATCTTCTTCCTGTTTTTCTTTGAAAAAAATTTCCAGAATCTTGTTATACTCATCAGGTGCATTTACATACGGAAAATGCCCTACATTGTGCATGGTTTCTACTTTTGCCTCCGGATAAAGTTTTTTTAGCTCATCACGTAAATCTTTGTTTACCAATGGATCATTATCTGCCTCAATAATCATTTTTGGGATATATTCTGTTTCTTCCACATCAAATTTTTCTACCACACAATAGTAGCGTGCAATAAACTGAGCTTTGCTCATTCCGCCTGAATATTGCTCGTACATGTAGGCTTTCAGAACTTCCGAATTATTTGCAGCAGGCAATATGCCTTTCGATAAACCTTTTCGTAAAAACCACATTACCAGCCACTCAGGTGCCGTTTTAAATAACTTCTCTTTACTTTCGTTTTCTTTTTTGATTAAATTATTTGGTGGAAATGTATTGCCAAACACTGCTTTTTCAATACGTTCAGGATACATACTTACCAAATATTGCGTAAAATAACCTCCCAAGGAGCTGCCTGCCACAATTACTTTTCCGATGCGTTCATTATCCAAAATTTCAATTACGGCATTTGCCATAGCTTCTAAATTATCAACCGGAGGGTAAGTCAGGCTGATAATTTGGTAATTGTTTTTAAAATAATTGATTTGCTGCCACCAAATATCATAAGCTCCACCCATACCATGTAAAAAAAGAATGGTTTGCTCTCCTTGTCCGGTTTTCAGATAGTTCCATTCCACACTATCTACCGTAATTTTCTGTAAAGGCAGTTTACGAAATTCACGCAGAGACTTACTTATCGAATCATTTTTAGGGTAAACATCAAAAAATGATTGTTTTTTAGAAGCAATTAAATAAAAAATAAAAATACCTGCACCGATTATTCCGAGAATGATTAATAATTTTTTCATATTTAATTTTTTAATGTTCTATCTGTCAATCAATATCATCTTAAAGAGTTGTGTTATTTTGCCTTAATACTCCCTGTACCCGAAACGTCGGTTTGTACCTTTTTCGGATTGCCTTTATAGTAAATTTTACCGCTACCGCCCACATCTCCTTTAAATTTTTCACTCACATTTATTTTGCACGTACCGGCTCCGTCCACATCAGCATCAACATTTTTGGCAATCAGTGCAAATGCATCAATAGCTCCGGCACCATCCAAATTAATATCAAAATCTGCCGCACGACCAAAAAGCTGTATATTACCTGAGCCTTTGGCTATGGTTTCTAAATCTTCGGTATCCACACCTAATGAAACATCTCCCGAACTTTTTACTTTTATGTATAAATTATCGGTTTTGATAATTTTATCACCTTTTACTTTTACCGAGCCGGAAACATATAGTTTTGTCAAAGCAGGAGTTGTAATATGTATTTCGTATCTTGTAAGTTCTTTCAGGCATTTATCTTCATACACTTCAAGTTTCATACCTGATACTTTAGTAATTACATATTGTTGCAAATTGCTGTCTACCACTACGGTAAGTTTAGTTTTTGCGCCTTGTTCCAGAAATACACTTGCTGAGCCATCGAGTTCTATTTCGTCAAACTCAATAATGCTACGCTCCTCCGAAACAGGATTTCCCGAACCTTTTTCGCAGAACAGATTACAAGAAGTGAAATTAATCAGCAGCAAACTAATAATTGTTAAAGGAAAAATTATATTTTTCATAATATTATGATTTGAATTACAGGCTTACAAACTTACATAATTATTCCTCTTATTCTAAATAGCATTTTGTAAAATCAATACTTTTTATTCACATTTACCAACAAATTAAAAAATATTAAAATGAAAAACATAAAAAGATTAACAGTTGCAGTATTTGCATTATTTATATTACTGCCTGCAATGGCTCAGGTGAAAACAGGTGATGAAGCACCTATTTTTATGGCAAACAATCAGAATGGTGAATTATGGAATTCAGATAATTATTACGGTAAAAATTATGTGGTAATATATTTTTATCCTGCTGCTCTGACTTTTGGTTGCACCAAGCAGGCATGTAGCTACCGGGATGCAGAAAAAGAACTGAAAGATATGGGAGTTGAAGTTGTTGGAGTAAGTGGTGATGCGGTAAAAAATTTAAAAATATTTGAAAAGGAAAATAATTTGAATTTTACACTTTTATCGGATGTAAACGGATATATTGCCAATAAATTTAGTGTTCCGATTTCTGAGGGTGGTGTAATTAATAAAGAAACAAAAAATGGCAAAGTAGAACTAGCGCGTGCTGTAACTACTAAACGCTGGACATTTATCGTAGATAAAAATAAAAAAATAGTGTATGTGGATAAAGGTGTAAACCCGATGAACGACAGTAAAAAAGTAATTGAGTTTATTGAAGGATTAGAATAATTTGTCTTGATTAGTTTACCTTGCTAAAAAAT
>JALWNR010000817.1 GCA_027083715.1 Bacteroidales bacterium | reverse complement strand
TATTTTTGTATCAGTAAAAACTTGAAAAAATTTTAAACACAATAAAAATATAATGCAATTAAAATTAACAAAACCCCTTGCTTTTTTCGATTTGGAAACAACGGGTATAAATGTTTCAAAAGATAGAATTGTTGAACTATCCGTTTTAAAAGTAATGCCCGACGGAACAGAAATTTCAAAAACATGGCGGATAAACCCTACCATTCCGATACCGGAAAAAGTTTCAAAAATTCATGGAATCTACGAAAAAGATATAATAGACAAACCTACTTTTAAAGATTTGGCAGAGGAAATCAGTGATTTTTTTGAGGATAGTGACTTGGTAGGTTATAACTCTAATAAGTTTGATGTTCCTATGCTTATTGAAGAATTTTTAAGAGCGGACTATAATTTTGAAGTAAAACAAAGACGCTTGATTGACGGGCAGGTTATTTTTTTTAAAAAAGAACCCAGAACCTTAAGTGCAGCTTATGAATTTTATTGCGGCAAAAAACTGGAAAATGCTCATTCTGCCGAGGCAGATGTTTTTGCCACATATGAAGTATTAAAAGCACAAATTGAGCGATATGACGATTTAAAGAATGATGTGGATCAGTTATCTAAATTTTCGTCGCAGACACGTAATGCTGATTTTGCAGGAATGATTATTTTTAATGAAGATGGGAAAGAAACGTTTAACTTTGGCAAATATAAGGGAAAAACCGTTGAAGAAGTTTTTCAGAAAGAGCCCGGATATTATAAATGGATTGAAAAAGCTGAATTTCCTTTATATACAAAAAAAGTATTGAAACCAATTTATGAAGAGATTATAAAAAAACGAAAGCAGGAAGCTGCAAAAAGGAAAGAAGAGGAAAACAGGGAGCTTAATCCTGAGGAAATAAAAATGAAACTGGCACAGAAGTTTAAATTAAAAGATTAACAACTGTAAATCAATTTTATTTGAAAATAATTAATAGAATACACAATGAAGATTATTGCAATAGGACGAAATTACATTGAGCATGCTAAAGAGTTAAGTAATCCAGTCCCCAAAGAGCCTATGTTTTTTATGAAACCGGAAACCTCTATTATCCGGAGTAACAAGCCTTTTTTCTATCCTGATTTTTCAAATAACATCCATTACGAAACGGAGATTGTTCTAAAAATCAATCGTTTAGGTAAAAATATAGAGGAACGTTTTGCACATCGTTATTACGATGAAATAGGTATTGGTATTGATTTTACTGCACGCGATTTACAAGACAAGTGCAAAGCTGCCGGAAAACCTTGGGAAATAGCCAAAGCTTTTGATGGGTCAGCACCATTATCTGAGTTTGTATCAAAAACAAAGTATGAAAATCTGAATGATTTGCACTTTAGTTTGGATTTAAACGGTAAAACGGTACAAAACGGAACCACCAGAGACATGATTTTTAATTTTGATGTGCTGATTGCTTATGTTTCGCGCTTTGTAACACTAAAAATCGGTGATTTGATTTTTACGGGAACTCCTGCCGGTGTGGGGCAAGTACAAATTGGCGACCGATTAACTGCAAAAATTGAGAACGAAGTGTTTTTGGATTTTATGGTGAAGTAATAAACCGGATTAAAAATCAACATATATATTAAACATAAAATTTCGTTCGTTTTGAGGTAGTTTGGTAGCATAATATACACCGTCTGCACTCCGAACACCCGGATCATAGTATTGATTGTTTAAAATATTGTTAACTGAAAGCTGTAGCCTTAGGTTTTTGGAGATTTTATACCCAAAAGAACCGTTAAAAAGCCAGTAAGCATTAATTTGATTCAATGGATTTTCTGAAATGGTAGTGTTTATACCAACGGGTCTTTCACCGACATAATTTACCCGTAAATTAATATTTAGCTTTTTAAAAATAAAAACATCAATACCTGCATTAAATTTATGCGAAGCAATATCACCAATTCGTATTTTATTATTGCTTTCTGTGTTATATGGGTAAGTATAAGTATAATTAAAATAGGCAGAATAGCTTTTTCTTTTGTATATAATGTTTGATTGTATTCCTGTGATTTCCATAGAGCCAACAGCTTGGTGTTGAGTAGTTTGTGTTGTATCTCCTTGCTCATCAATATAATCTACAACAACAGTACCTATAGCATTGGTATAATTTGCATGAAAAGCACTAAAATCCATAAAAATATTTTCTGAAATATTCCACAAAATAGAGGTTTCAAAATTTTGTACTTTTTCGGGAGGTAGGTTTGGATTGTTTAACAAACGTCCGGGAGTAACGCCATATTTTGTCCAGAATCCGGCATCTTTATATGCTTCGGAGTAAATAAATTTTAAGCTAAAATCTCCCGGACGGTAGATTAATGCCATTTTAGGCATAAATACCGTTCCGTAGCCTCCGGTTACACGTACTTTATTATTGTCGAGTCTCCCTCCCAGATAAATATCCAAATTTCTTGAAATTTTATAATTGAGCTGTGCATATAAGCCTATATCTGTACTTTGGAAGTTGTTACCTCCCAAAATATCAGGCGGTAAAGCTGTTTCTTCCGGTTTGGGTTCATCGCTAATCAAATATCCACCCTGAATCAGACTTTTTCTTAATTCCATACCTGTGATAATATCAAGTTTCTCTGTTGGTGAAAAATGTGTGAAAAACTCAGTACGCATTTGGATAGAGTAGGTGTGGTACCAGGTTACATACCAATAAGGCTTAATTATTAAACTATCCGGCAACAATAAACCGTTTTCGTCTATTAAATTATCCAAACCTAAACTTTTGTTAAAATACCCCATATAATAAAGCTCTTTGCTGTTGCCTGTAAGTTGGTGCTCTTTAAAACGGGTAAAACTTGTAATGGAAAATTTATCACTAAATTCTTTTTCGTATTTTAAATAAAAGAAAGAGTTCTGTGGCACCCATCTGCCTCCATTGTCTGGTCCTAATTCAAAATCATCGCGATACCAAGCACCATAGCCTTCATCCCTTTTAAAGGTAGAAAATCCTAATAAAAAATCTTTTAATTTTAATTTTCCGTATAAATAATAATCTCTTTTATCATTGCTGTAATGCGGTGGAACATTGTGCAAAGCCGTATCTCCATAATATGCTTGATTATCCAAATTCATTGCTGTTTGTGCAATAAGATTATTATTTATTCCTAGAATGCCTTTATAATAATTCAAATCATATCCGCTCAGGTCATAATTCCAATCATCAAAACCGGATAAATCCATTTCATCCGAGCGATAATACCTGCCGGTTAAAGTAAAGGAATAGTTTTTGTTACCGGCAGCTATGGTTAAGTCAGCGAAAGCAGTATTCCAACTGCCGTAATTAACTTGCCCTGTAACACCAAACTTGTTCTTTTTTTGCATGATTTCGCTTGCATCCTTAGTAACAATATTGATAATTCCTATAAATGCATTCGGACCATAAATAGTTGATGAAGGACCATAAATTACTTCCACTCTTTTAATATTACTAATCGGATATTGTTTTGACAACCAAATATTATTGCTCCATAAATCATTTTCTTCCACTCCATCAATCAATAAAAGAGTTCTGTCTGTATTATTTGAACGATATCCTCTTTGGTAGAGAATGGCATAATGTGTTCCATTTCCTCTGGAAATATCAAAACCGGGAATATCATGAAAAAGTTGCTCTAAATCAATATAGCCCCTGTTTCTAATTTCTTCTTCGGTAATTATTATTGCTGTTTGCGGTAAATTAAAAATATTTTCAGAAATACGGGATGCAGAATTTATTTTTATATCTAATAAATCTTCTAAACTTAAATCATAAAGATAGCTGTTTGTACTGTCTTTATCTTGTTGTGCATAAACCGGAATATCCGAAAAAAATATCAGTGCTAACATTGAAAAAACAGTAATATACAGTACTATCAGACTGAATTTATTTTCCATAAACATCAAATATACTTTAAGCCCTTTGTTCTTTTTAATTTGATTAATGAGGTAAATCAGGTGTAAATTAATATTTTCAAATCAGAAAAACAAAAATTAATCCTTTTTTTTTTGTGTCGGGAAGGAATATGAATTATTTAATAATTATCAAACCGGCTTCTTTTAACTTAAACCAGTTACCTGTTTGAGCGAATAACATGAAAGGATATCCGGTGTTTTTTTCAAATTCTTTACTGAAATCAATAAGTTTTATGCTGTTGAAATTTTTTAACGATTTAATTAATTCATAAACAGCTTCAATTACCGGAATTTCATCTTTTATTTTTATTAAAGAATGCTTTGCCGGAAAATTTAATTGCACCTTCCGTTTATGCTTTGTCAATGCAGGCATATTTCCAATAAAAAACATCCGGTAATTTAAGCGTTCAAAATCCGGTTTATCCGGCAAGTTAAGATAATTTTCTATTAACGATTCATCCACAGTAGTTTCCGGAACCGTAAAATGAAACCATTCTTGTAAATGAAAATCAAAACCTACATCATGCATATAGTTATAAAGTGCTTTCCGCAATCCTTCGCCGTATTTTTTATGATCGGCAACAAGGTCTATATGCTGTAAATCGTTATTGGCAAAAGTGCCGTGTTGTCCTTTCGGGATTTTTATTTTAAACTTAGCAGGATTTTTACCCACCGGACTATGCACGGTTACCGTAAATAAATGCCAATAAGCCGATTGTACCAAACCATTATAAAACAACTGACGAACAACTTCCAAAGAATCAACGGTTTCTTGCCCGGTTTGCGTAGGAAAACCATACATCAGATAGGCATGTATCATAATTCCTTGATTGACCAAATTCAGAGTAGTTTTACTTACTTGTTTCAAGCTGACTCCTTTGTTTATCAATTTCAGCAAGCGGTCGGAGGCAACTTCCAAACCACCGGCAACGGCAATACAACCTGATGCAGCCATTAAACGAGTTACATCTTCGGTAAAGCCTGCCTCAAAACGAATGTTTGTCCACCAGCTGATATTGATGCCTCTTCTTAATATTTCCAAGGATAATTCAGCCAATAAGTTGGGTGGAGCAGCTTCATCGGTAAAATGAAAAGATTTTTCACCGGTTTGTACCATTATAGCTTCAATCTTATCGACTAAGGTTTTGGCACCGGCAGCATCGAAATTTCCCACATAAGATAAACTTGTATCGCAAAAAGTACAACGGTGCCAGTAGCAACCATGTGCCAAGGTTAATTTATTCCATCTGCCATCCGTCCATAAACGATGCATCGGATTGGTTAATTCAATTACCGACCAATATTTATTTAAAGGCAAATCGCTGTAATCCGGTGTTCCGCTATCCTTATGAGTTACATCTTTTACAAAAAGATTATTTACAAATTGCACACTTCCTTTATCACGATAAAAAGTTCTTTTCAACTCATTATAACCAATCTGCTTATCGATTAGCTTAATAATTTGCAATAAAGGTATTTCACCATCATCCAAAACAATAAAATCCGTATAATCAAAAACGCGCGGATCGGATAATTCACGCAATTCGGTAGTAGGATATCCGCCACCGAAAACAATTTTAATTTCCGGATGATGTTTTTTTATAAATTGTCCGCAACGCAATGCACCAAACAAATTACCCGGAAAAGGTATGGAAAAGCCGATGATTTTTGGCTTTACCGCTTTAATTTTTGCGTTTAACAGTTCCAACATGATTTTATCCACATAATCCGGCTTTGTTTTTAAGCGTATTTCCAAATCATCAAAAGACCGGGCTGCCATTGCAAGATGTTCGGCATAGCGTGTAAACTCAAAATCAGGACTTAAAGCTTCGCGAATCAGGTCGCCTATATCTTCGATATAGAGTGTGCAAAAATAGCGGGCTTTATCGCGAATGCCCATGCTGCCAAAAGCTATTTCTTCATCATCTACTTGCTTAAAACGACCGGCTTCGGGTAAAAAATTCCGTGCACAAATACGGTGTAATAAACTTTCGTTTTTCGATTGTAAAAACAAGACAACATTCTCAATAGTTTGCAAATATTCATTTTTAAGGCTTAAAATACGTTGGGAATTTCCGCTAAGTTTTGCAGCGTTTTTTGAGGCTTCTTCAAAAATGTTCTCCAAACCTTTTTTTGAAAACAGCCGGTTTACCAATTCAATACCCAAATCAGCTTGTACTGCGGGTATGTTGTGTAAATTCAAAAAGCCTTTTAAATAAGCCGTTGCCGGATAAGGAGTATTTAATTGAGTAAGCGGTGGAGTAATTAAAAGTAGTTTTTCCTTTTTCAAATTGGCAGTATTTTGATGTTTATACAAATATATTATTTTTATTGGTAACTGTAAAATGTAAAAAAAATCTTGCTTTACAAAACCTTGTAATACAACGATCTAATGACATTCGCTAAACTATCTTATAAAGTTGTTAAATTAAAAATATCTTTTTGCACTTTCTTATTTTTTTGTCTTGCAGGATACTTGCTGCATAATGCTAAGAAATTTTACGTTTGAAAAGTGTTCTGAAAATATTTGCACAATTCAACAAAAGTACTTAAATTTGTACTTAATTAATAACTTATAATATAAATACAATGATTGCTGCAAATTTCACAGAATTTAGAACTGAATTAAAAAAATTCCTTGACGATGTTGAAAATAACCATGAAACATTAATAATAAAAAGAAAATCAGGGAAAGGCGCTGTAATGATTTCATTAGAAGAATACAACTCAATTATGGAAACAGTACATTTGTTGCGATCCAAAGCAAATGCAGACAGGCTCTATGAATCAATTCAGCAAATGAAAAATGGTGAAACCGTAGAACATGATTTAATTGAAGAATGATGAAAATTACTTTTTCAAAAAATTCATGGGAAGATTATGTTTCATGGCAAACAGAAGACAAAAAAATATTGAAGCGAATCAATCAATTGATTAAGGATATTCAAAGGTCTCCTTTTCAGGGAATGGGTAATCCCGAACGATTAAAATACGACTTGTCCGGATTTTGGTCAAGGCGAATTGACAGAGAACACAGACTTGTTTACCAAGTCATTGACCAAGAAATATTGATTTACAGCTGTAAATATCATTACGACAAATAAAATACATAGCAAAACAAAACAAATTGTAATAAGCAATTTGCAATAATCATTAATGGCTTGAATGACTGAAAAATATAAAAAAAACACACGGCTGAAATTCATTAAAACTAAAACCTAAAAAAATCATGAGTGTCGTGTGCAGGGAATGAACTTGTTAACCCGCAAAATTCACCGCTTCTGTCATAATTGCATTGCAACATTCTTATTATCAGTATATTAATTAAAGTTTACAGCAAAATAAATCCACCCAAATTTGGGTATTGCTTGAAATTCTCTTCACGCATCTACTTCGTTACAAATTCCTTGAAATATAGAGATATGTCGGCGGAATTCGGTGCCTCGTATCTGCATAAAGAGAATTTCATGAATTATTGCGGTTAAACTAAAAATTTAAAACTTATAACGAACGAAAGCTTCAATTGCTTCGTATTCAGCCATACCCAGTTTGTTATATAAATCGGCAGTTGCCTTGTTGCGTTCAATGGAATGGTGCCAAATTTCTTTTTCTTCCTGCCCCGGATAAAGCATTTCTTTTTGTGTTCGATGTTTAAAAATAGCTTTTCGTTTTTTGGTTAATTCCTCCGGACTAATCGGTACTGCCATATCTACTTCCGCAGTATCCCATTCTTGCCAGGCACCTCGATATAACCATACCCAACAATTAGCAGCCCATTTATCTTTTTTTACAATTCCCAATGCCTTGGTAATTGCCGTTAAACATTTCCGATGTGTTCCGTGCGGGTCGGTTAAATCACCGGCTGCATAAACCTGATGGGGTTCAATTTCACGCAATGTATTTACTACCAAATCAATATCCTTATTGCTTAATGATGCTTTTTTAATCGTTCCCGTTTCGTAAAAAGGCATTTTCAAAAAACGGATATTTTCTTCCGGAATACCCACAAAGCGGCAAGCCGATTTTGACTCTCCTTCGCGTATCAACGTCTTAATGCGGCGGACTTCGGCAATATCAATATCGCCGGGTTTTTTCTTTTTCAAAAAAGTACGCACTTTTTTACGTAGTTTTTCAAGTTCTTTATTTTCGATATTGCTTTCCGTATTTAAGTCATTTGCAAAATCCAAAAAGCGAATTACATCATCATCCGAAACGGCAATATTACCACTGGTTTGATAAGCTACATAAACCTGATGCCCTTGCTGAACCAAACGCATCAGAGTACCGCCCATTGCCAAAACATCATCATCCGGGTGCGGACTGAAAATCAATACTTTTTTAGGAAAAGGCTTAGCCCTTTCGGGACGTTTGCTGTCATCGGCATCCGGCTTGCCTCCGGGCCATCCGGTTATGGTATGTTGCAATTTATTGAAAACATCAATATTGATGTTGTATGCGGGCCCGTGATTGGCTAATAAATCGCTTAATCCGTTATCGTTATAATCGCGGTCAATTAATTTAAGTACCGGTTTTTCAAGTTTTTTACTCAGCCAAATAGATGCTTTCTTAATCAAAGGTGTATCCCATGCACAATCTTTAACCAGCCATGGTAATTTTATGCGGGTAAGTTCACTTGCAGCGGCTTCATCCAGAATAATTTCCGTGTCCGGATGTTTTTGCAAAAAGGTTGCGGGAATTGCATCGGAAACGGGTCCTTCAACAGTTTTTTGAATAATCTCCGCTTTTTTCTCGCCCCATGCCATTAAATAAATTTTTCGTGCAGCCATAATGGTACTTATACCCATGGTAATTGCCCTGCGCGGAACATTTTCAATGGAATTGAAATCACCGGCTGCATCCGACATGGTAATGGTATCTAGGGAAATTAAACGGGTTGGCGAGTTAATGCCCGATCCGGGTTCGTTAAAACCTACATGCCCGGTACGCCCGATACCCAAAAGTTGTAAATCGATTCCGCCGTACGAGCGTATTTTTTGCTCGTAAGACTGACAAAAAGCATAAATATCTTTTTCGTCAATCGTTCCATCTGGGATATTTACATTTTCTTTCAGGATATCAATGTGGTTAAACAAATGTTCGTGCATAAAATAAACATAACTTTGCGCACGATTCGGCTC
>JALWNR010000816.1 GCA_027083715.1 Bacteroidales bacterium | reverse complement strand
ATTTAGTAAAATCTGATTCAAGCGGTAATCATCACCTACAACAATATGCGGTATATCTTTTTCCACAGAACAAGAAAAATCCAAATTTCTTTTTCTTATCTCATACTGCATCGTATTTTTTATTCGTTCAATCGATAAACGAATACTGAACTCATCTTCTTCAAGCTGCAACTTTCCACTGCCTATACGTGAAAACTCCAACAAATCATTAATAATTGCCAAAAGATGATCGGATGAAAGCTTAATATTTTCCAAATATTTTATTTGATCATGAGTAAGTGGAGTATCGTGTAATAAGCTGGCTAAACCTATTATTGAATTCAAAGGTGTTCGCAGCTCATGAGTCATATTAGCTAAAAATCGCTCTTTTGCTTTAAGCGAAGATTCTGCAAGCTCTTTTTGATGACTTAATTCATTATTTTTTTTCTCTATTTGCCCAAGCATTTCATTAAAACCTTTACTCAATTGTCCTATTTCGTCTTTTGCAGTATTTTCAGAACGCAAAGAATAGTCCTTTTTATCTTTAATAATGTTCATTAATCGATGCAACTCAAAAATCGGACGTGTAAGGTTCTTTTGAGTAAAGTAGGCTAAAATAGATGCTACAATTAGTGTAATGAATAGTATTATCAAAATTATTTTATAATAATCTCTAAGTTTTTCTTGAAGCGCTCGTGTACTGTATTGTATTCTAATTTCAGCAATAGTATCGCCTTTTTGACTTAGTGGAGTATTTACTAAGGCTTTTTCTTTCAAAAAAATTACTGTATCAGAATAAGGAGTAATCGGGATAATAGATTCAATTACGTTTTCATCCTTCTTATACGAAACAAAAACATTTCCTTTTACTATTATTTGTGCAATTTCAATATGTTCATCGGCACTTAAAGTTTGTAAATATTCTTTTGCTTCTTTAGGTTTATTAAATAAAACAGTTGCCGAATTATTTTCTCCGACAACTTTAGCTAGTATTTGCAATTTTTGCTTTGTGTCTTCATAAAAAATCTTTTTGTCGTAATTGAAATAAATTAATGAACTGATGAGTACATTGATTGTACTCACAAAAACAATCAGTACTATAATTTTTGTTCTTATTGACCGATTTTTTAAAAATGACATATAATAATTGAAAATATAGAAGTTCCCCGAATTTATTTTGCCAAAATACTAATTATCGCTGTATGAGCAAAATAAATTACCTTAAATCCACAAATTCTGTTCATAAGGTAAAGCAAAAATGGACATTCGTGGGATGTAGCCCAGAAAAAAGTAACGCAGGCTCATTATTAATTATGATGAATTGTCTTTTTCAATTATTCCAAGAATAGTGTGCAGTATGACTTTACAGTAAAAAATAGTTTGCTAATTTAAGGAATTAATAGTATTGAGCTGATAATTTACATTTAGCTAAAAATAAATTTCTGAAAAATTATTGAAACAAACAAATGATTTGCTGAACCGGTGAAGACTTGTTTATATAATTGTTGCTAAATTTAATAATTCGGCACTTATTTCTAAATTAGCAGACTCTAGGCTATGTCTATTTATTTCAAATCCAAGATTGGGTATTTCTCCTACTATATTGATCATACCCCCGTTTTGACAAAAATTATTTATATTATAAGCAAGTGTAAGTACCGACTTATGTTTAAGATACGAAGATACTCCTTCGATTTCTGATACATGAATATCTGAAAAAAACACCAAATGACAATTACGAATTTCTTTTGCACTATTAAATAATTCAACTTTCCAATCTCTATCTTGAATTTTTTTTTCACGCAAAGTAATTGCCAAAGGGCTACCAAACGCTTTGTTTTTATAGATACCAATTATAAAAGGCGAAACACTAAAGTTAAAAGCTCTCGGAGGCCAAGAGATAAACTTAGTTATATTATAGATATAACTTGCAATAATGCGTTCCGGTTTATCCTTATTATCTGTACCAAACATATTTTTTTACAAAATTTTCAGATTCTGATTCTATTTTTTGAATATCTTTTTCTAAATTTGGATCATCCAATCCCTTATAACAATATTTTTCTAAACCCCAA
>JALWNR010000815.1 GCA_027083715.1 Bacteroidales bacterium | reverse complement strand
ATATAAAAGATTCTTTAAAACAATATCTTGAAAAAAAATATGCTTTTAAGGGTTTATTATTTTCAGATTGGAATCCCAATATTAGTGATTCTTCTTTACTGAAATCAATTAAATCAGGAATAAATATGTTTTTTGTTAAAAATAATCCTGAAAAATTCATAAATAAAGTTAAGCTACTAATATCAAAGGGTTTTTTAAAAGAAAGCGAATTAAATAAAAGAGTTAAGCAAATTTTATTGGCAAAAACATGGTTTGGGTTAAATAAACCAGCTTTTCATTCGGCAGAGTATAATTTGCAGCAGATTTTCACTAATGAGCATAAAAAAATATCCTGGCAAATCTATGAACACACAACTACCTTAGTAATAAATAAGAAACAAGTATTGCCCTTTCGAAATTTTGCAATGATGAAAGTATTATTTTATTCTACGAATAAAAACAGTTTTCCCATTTTGCAACAAAGCTTGAAGTACTATTTTAATTTCCGGACAATAAATTCGTTAAATATAAAAGGTTACTTCTCACATCTAATCATAGCTATTCATCCGTCAGACAGTTTATTACTTAAAGACAGCTCTTTTATCAAACAACTGAAAAGGATTGCTGTAAAGAAAAAACTCATTGTTTTAAACTTTGCATCTCCTTTGTTTTGTAATACATTAAATTTCTCCGATGCCATTATTCAATTGTATGATTTGCACCCTTTCTCTCAATCAATTTCTGCTCAGATTGTTAGCGGGGCAATTATACCCGAAGGTAAACTTCCGGTAAAATTAAATAACAATCAAAACAATAATACTTTTAAAGCAATTGCCCGTTTGCAATATACCATTCCTGAAATTGCAGGCTTTGATTCTTATTTAATCAAGAAAATTGATACAATTATTCAGCATGCCGAACAGCTTGGTGTTGCACCGGGATTTCAAATTATGGCAATAAAGAACGGAAAAGTATTTTTTTACAAATCTTACGGGTATCATACTTATATGCAACATAAAAAAGTTAATAATTTTGATTTGTTCGATTTGGCATCCATTACAAAAATTGCAGCTACTACATTAGCAAGTATGAAATTGTACGAATGGGACAGTATTCATCCAGAAGATAGTTTAAAGTATTATTTAACGGATACGAATATATCGTTAAAAAATCATCGTTTGTACGAATTTTATGTTCATAAAAGCGGTTTACAAGCCAATATGCCTATCTTGCAATATATTAACTATCGAGATACAATTATTAATAGACCGAAAAGATATTTTAGTGAAAATAAAGACTCTTTACATCATATTCAAGTTGCCGAACGTTTTTATTTACGCGATGATTTGCATGATTCAATCATAAATTCTCTATACAATATGGAGTTTGATACCTTGAAAAACTATAAATACAGTGATATTAATTTCAATATTCTTTTTACGGTAATTCAACGAAAGATAAATCAACCGTTTGATATTTTTTTAAAAAAGCACTTTTATTTACCCTTAGGATTACAAACTATGTGTTTTTTACCTATACGGTATTTTGACAAAAACAGGATTTTACCTACATCAAACGACAAATATTGGCGTAAACAAGTAATTTTAGGCTATCCTCATGATGAATCTGCAGCATTATTTGGTGGTGTAGCAGGAAATGCAGGCTTATTTTCTAATGCCAATGATTTGGCAATTTTATTTCAAATGTTAATAAACGGAGGCAAATATGCCGGAAAAAGATATTTAAAAGCCGAAACTATTGAAATGTTTACTGCTCCACAAAAAGACTCACCACGCGGCTTGGGTTTTAACCGTAAACAAGGTGGTTATTTTGGGCACAGCGGATTTACAGGATGTTCTGTTTGGGCAAACCCTGCAACCGGTTTTGTCTTTGTATTTTTATCAAACAGTATTTATCCTGATGTGAAAAACAAAAAATTAAGGTATTATAAAATTAGAGAGAAAGTATTCAATAGCCTGCTTGCAGCAGAAATTCAAAATAATAAGTCAAGTATTATTCAGCTAGGCTCTACGGTAAATTTACAGGGTAAGTAATGTTAAAATTGATATATATAAAACC
>JALWNR010000814.1 GCA_027083715.1 Bacteroidales bacterium | reverse complement strand
AACTATTTTCAATCAGATAAAAATGTATATCAAGACATTTTCAGTACGGTAAATTCTTTTCAAAAACAGGTATATATTGTATTGAGAATATACCGTAATGAGCTTACTAATAAGCATCTTGCATTATGGATTGAATTACAGAAAGATGAGCTAAACAGTTTATTGTTACCTTTGGTAGAAACTCAAAATATAGAACATAAACCTGAGCTTGAACCTGTTCAGTCCAAAGAAGATACTCTTATTGCCGACATCCAATCGTATGCTAAACGCTATGAAATATCTTCGCAACTATTGAGTTTCATCAATAAAAAAATTAATAAAAAGGCTGAAAATATTACATTAATCCGTGAAATTTATAATAAAATTGAAAAAACCTTTAATTTAAAAAAAGAAGCCACTGATTTATTAAAACGTATTGAGACACGTGATAAAGACTTTACTAAAAGGCTTTCCAAAGAGTTTTCGGATCTTACTGCAAATGAACAAAAGCATTGTTTATTAATCCGGCAAGGATTAACTTATAAAGAAATAGCCGCATTAATGGAAATTTCCGTTAATGGAGTTAAAATTGCAAGAAATCGTTTAAGAAAAAAGTTACAACTTGACGGAGATACAAAAACCAGTGAGTTTATTATGAGAATATAAACATAAAGTTTTGTATAAATTACTACACATTGTATAAATTTAATAAACTATAATATTTTTATACTCAATCTAATACATAATATAATATAGTTTGAAATAAATAAAATCCGGTTTTCTTAAGAAAACCGGATTTTAATACTGAATAAAAAATATAGGAGTATTTTACGTTTATAAGGAATAAGCCTTTTAAAACTATTTTTTTTATTTCAAATTTTGGTAGAAAATTTGTACATTTAAATTTTTCAAATAGACCTAATATGCTTCGTGCGTTTATTATATTATTTTTTCTAAGCATAAGCCCCATAATAAAAGCACAGTATTTTTCAAAATATTGTGATAGAGGCGGCGATAATAATTTTGTAATTATTAATCCCACTGTTAAGGATCAATTAGCCTCTAACTCCATTCGGAAAATTATAAGAATTAAAGAAGGCTATATATTTTTAGCCAGTTATAACGGAATTTCACTTTATGATGGAGAAAGTTTTATTAATTTTAGTGCTGACAACACCCCCGGTTTAAGTTCAAACACCATTTATGATTTTTGTTATGACCGGGACAGTAGTATTTGGCTTGCTACCCAAAAGGGAATTTCGGTATTTAACAATTTTCAGATTAAACATCTTGAAGATTTAAAAGAATTAAACAATTCGAGTATTCAAAAAGTTATTTGCGACAAGAAAGGAAATATCTGGATAGGAACACAATCAAGCGGTCTATATGTTTATAAAGACAAAAAATTGCAAAAAATAAAACATCTTCCGGGATTGGAAAAAAATATAATGTCTGTTTTGTATGCGGACTCCTTAGGTAGAATTTGGGTAGGAACAGAAATTGGTGATTTATACTACTTTGAATCAGATAAACAAGTTATCAATACTGTAATTATCCCGAAAATTGCCAATGGTGTTTTTTCAGCACTATATAGTAGTAAAGGAAAATATTATTTTGGTACAAGAAATGGTCTTTATACCTTTGAAAATAATAGCTTTAAACTTTTAAATGATAATATTAATTTTATTAACGATATTGTTGAGGATAATTTTGGAGGTATTTGGTTTGCCACTAATTCGGGCTTATATTGTTATGATACGGTAAACAATAAATTTAATAATTTCATCCAGCAGCATCATGTAAATAAACAAATTATACAATCGGTTTATTTTGATGAAGATAATATTGTTTGGATTTCGACATATAGAAAGGGTTTTATTGAAGTTAGACCCAGTGCATTTGTAAATTATCCTTTAAGAGCATACGGAATTGATGAGGTGCCCTCGGTTATCAGGCTCTTATATAATGGTGATATGTATATTGGAACCGATGAAGGAAATGTGTACAATATATTAGCAGATACTGTCCTGAAAGTTCCTCTAAAAACATCCCTTCAAGGAAGAAGAATTAAAGATATTTATCAG
>JALWNR010000813.1 GCA_027083715.1 Bacteroidales bacterium | reverse complement strand
ACACAGTTGTATTTACACTCTCAAGGAATTTGATAATTGTACTTTTAAAAATTGTAAATTTAATGAAAGTACATTTCAATTTTGTATATTAACAGAGTGTATCTTTGAAAACTGTGATTTAAGCATGTCTAAATTAGTAGATACAGTTTTTAAAGAGCTTAAGTTCATTAATTGTAAACTTATGGGATTGCATTTTGAGGAATGCAATAAGTTTATTTTATCCTTTGAATTTTTAAATTGTACAATAGATTTATCCTCATTTTATGCTTTGAAATTGAAACAAACAAATTTCAAGAATTGCAGTATCAAAGAGGTTGATTTTATTGATTGTGATTTAAGTTCCGCACTTTTTGCCGAATGTAATTTAAGAGGTACATTATTTGAAAATACCATTTTGGAAAATACAGATTTTCGTACAGCCTATAATTTTTCAATCGATCCGGATATCAATAAACTAAAAAAAACTAAATTTTCTCGCGACACTTTAGCCGGTTTACTGACAAAATATAGTATAATTGTAGAATAATTTAGGGAAAATACTCAATTACTTGTATTTATACAAAAAGGAAGAAAAATATATGTCTAAAAAATCACTATCATTAATTGTTTTAATCGGAGCATTTAATATCCTGAATTTGTTTGCTCAAGATAAGGACAAACCTTATAAACCGGGCGAAACTTTACGTTACGAAATGTCATACGGATGGATTACCGGAGGTGAGGCTAGTTTAAGCCTTAAAGAAGAAAAATTTAATGGAAATCGGGTATATCATGTTACAGCGGTTGGGAAAACCATCGGTTTAACCCATGTAATTTATCATGTATTCGATAGATATGAATCATGGTTCGACAAAAATACCGGTTTACCTTATAAATCATTAATGGATTTAACCGAAGGCAATTGGAAAAAATACAATATTGTTTATTTTAATCAGGATTCGCATACCCTAAAAAGCAAACTTAGTGGTGAAAAAAAAGTGGATAGAAATATTTTTGATGTAGTTTCGGCATTTTATTACATCAGAGAAAGTATTCATGGATTAAAAACAGGGCAAATTATTGAAATATACACCTATTTTCATGATAAACCCTGGAATATGATTATTAGATACAAGGGGATTGAAACTATAAAAACCGATTTAGGAAAAATTGAATGTATGAAATTTAAACCGGTTGTTGAAAAAGGTACTTTTAAAGATGAAGAAGCACTGGATATCTGGATATCAAATGATAAAAATAAAATTCCTGTCAGGGTAAAGATGAAATTATTTGTTGGTTCGTTTAAAACTGATTTGGTTGAATATGCGGGTTTAAAATACCCTGTTGAATTTATTAATTAAATTGATTTTTAGTATAATGTATGACAAATATTAAAAATTTTTAATTATCTTTGATATTTTAATAAAAAATAAAATGCGTGCATTTACATCATACTATCTTATAATCCGAATGCTTTTATTGGCAACTTTTTTTTTAGTTGATGCCAAAATATATGCACAAAGATATCCTTTTAAGCATTATGATGCGGATAACGGGCTTCCCAGCTCCGATATATTTCATGTAATTCAGGATTCCAAAGGTTATATTTGGATAGCAACAGATAATGGTGTTAGTCGTTTTAACGGATATGAGTTTGTAAACTACGGAATTCAAGATGGTCTCCCTCAAAATACAGTACTTGAAATTTTTGAAGACAGTAAAAACCGGATTTGGTTTGTTAGTATAAGGTCTTCTTTGTCTTATTTTAAAAACGGAAAAATTTACCCTTACAAATACAATAATCTTCTGGAGCAAACTTTAAAACAAAAGGCTGTTCCTGTAAAATATTCATTTTTTGTAGATAGTCTTGACAATGTTTATATGACATCAGAAAATCGTAGAATGCGACTTGTTGATGCCAAAGGGACTATAAAAGATATTTTACCGGATAAATTGCAATATAAACATAATTTTATTTTACTCTTAACATTTTTTAACACTCAACCGTATAAACTTTCCTATGGTTTTACTGTGATTATGAAGACAATGGATTCACAAAAATGCCACTTCGCCCGCCGGCGCGGA
>JALWNR010000812.1 GCA_027083715.1 Bacteroidales bacterium | reverse complement strand
AAATGAAAGAAATTGTACCGGAATTTGTAAGTCAAAATTCTGAATACGAAGTTATTGATTTTGAACTAAAAAATGGTGGATAAATAAAAAAATAAAAGCCACAACAATAAGGATTGTTACGGCTTTTTATATCTTTTTAAAAAAAAGGAGCTACAAACTCCAATAATATAAATTTTCTTTATCAATTTTATTACGGAAAATACCTTTTACATCAACCAAAATTCCTTTATCTTTTGTCAGTAATCTAAAATAATCTTCGTCTAAATTAAGGTATTCCATGTGATTAACGGCTACAATTACAGCATCATAATTGCTGCCCGCCTTTTCTGTCATCTTAATACCATATTCACGCTCTACTTCTTCTGGTTTTGCATATGGATCTACAACATCCACATCGATAAAATAGGATTGTAGTTCTTTAATTACATCCACAACCTTTGAGTTGCGAATATCGCTTACATTTTCCTTAAAGGTAATCCCCATAACAAGCACTTTTGCTGTACGAATATCTTTTTGTAATTCGATAATTCTTTTTACCAATTGCTTGGCAATATATCCGCCCATCGAATCATTAACAAAACGCCCTGAATTAATAATTTGTGGATGATAACCCAACTCTCTGGCTTTGTAAACCAAATAATACGGATCTACGCCAATGCAGTGCCCGCCAACCAAACCCGGATAAAACCGGAGGAAGTTCCATTTAGTTCCGGCAGCTTCCAGTACTTCGTAAGTATTAATATTCATACGGCTGAAAATTATCGAAAGCTCGTTCATCAATGCAATATTTACATCACGCTGAGTATTTTCAATAATTTTGGCAGCCTCAGCTACTTTAATTGAGCTGGCACGATGTACACCGGCTTCCACCACCATTTCATACACTTTGGCAATATTGTCCAATGCATCAGCATCGCATCCCGAAACTACTTTAACAATGGTTTTTAGGGTATGTTCTTTATCGCCTGGATTAATCCTTTCAGGCGAATATCCTACTTTAAAATCCTCGGGAAATTTCAGTCCGCTTTCTTTTTCCAATATGGGAATACAATCTTCTTCCGTACAGCCGGGGTAAACGGTTGATTCAAACACAACATAATCGCCTTTTTTAATGTTTTGTCCCACAGTTTTACAGGCACTTAACAGTGGTGTTAAGTCCGGTTGATTGTGCTCATTAATAGGTGTTGGAACTGCAACTATGTGAAAATCAGCCTTTTTTAGGTCTTTGGGGTTGGCTGTAAATTCAATTTCAGCTCCTTCAAAATCTTCTGAACTTAATTCTTGACTGGGATCAATTTTATTTTTCATCAGATCAACCCGTTCCGGTTTAATATCAAATCCGATAACAGGAACTTTTTTAGCAAACTCTAATGCAATGGGTAGCCCTACATAACCTAAACCAATTACTGAAATTTTTTTTTCTTTTGCTTTAATTTGATCAAACATGATTTTTATTAATTTAATAATCTCTGAATAGATTTTAAATCCATCCAGAGATAAATTTTAGCAATTTATATTTATTACTCTTTATCCGGTTCTGTTAATGAAATAAACTCTAATGAGTAAAATGAAAGATGATCTGTTCCGGCTTTTTCCATTGAATCGCGATAAGCTGCAATTTGTTTTTTCTTTTGCTCAAAAAGTTTGTCATCTAATTTCCCTTCGGTGTGGCTTTTTATATTGTCTTCATCCATTTTTAAGCAATAGGCTTCATCTACTCTGAATTCTTTTACTTTTCCAACAACAATCACCTCACTTCCAACTATTGTTTCATCAAAACGGTTGTCTGATTTTACATGGATATCTGCACTATCAGCAACTAGCAGAAGTTTTTTTCCTCCATGTTTGCATACATGATCTACAATGCCTTTTACTTTTACTTCTTTACCTACATAATTTGCTGCTTGTGCATCAAAATCGGTAATATTAATTTCAGGAATTTCTTCTTGTTGGTTTTGTTCTACATTTTCAACTGTATTTTCCTGATCTCCTGTATTATTTTGCTCTGTTTGACAGTTTGCAAATAATCCTAAAATAGCTACTACGGTCAATAATTTTTTAATCA
>JALWNR010000811.1 GCA_027083715.1 Bacteroidales bacterium | reverse complement strand
ATTGAATATCAACGAGAAATTAAATAGTGTAATATAAAACCCATATTGTTCGGCACCTACAATGTTTTGGATACTACGGTCAATGCCGAAAATCCAAAATGGCTTAATCAGCAGGTTCAAAAACAATAAAAAAATCAGATTTTCAGTAAACTTTTTTAGCAATGGGTTATGGTTTTAAAAGGTTTTGGTAAATTTACACAAATTTAGTTTAAAAGTTGTTCAGTCTTAAACAGAATTTCTCAAAATGAAAATTGCAGTAAATACACGCCTGTTAATAAAAAGCAAACTCGATGGTATTGGTTGGTTTACTTACGAAAATTTAAAACGTATTACACAAAACCACCCGGAACATCAGTTTTATTTCATTTTCGACCGTTCTTTTTCCGAAGAATTTATTTTTTCTGAGAATATTGAACCACTTATTGTTTCGCCGCCAACACGCCATCCTTTTCTGTGGTATTATTGGTTTGAACATCAATTACCCAAATTTTTTCGTAAAATCAAACCTGATATTTTTCTATCACCTGATGGATATTTATCGTTAAATACGGATATAAAATCATTGGCGGTAATTCACGATATAAATTTTGCACACTATCCCAAAGATTTACCTTTTCTTACGCGTAAATATTACAATCATTTTTTTCCGAAATTTGCACAAAAGGCAGTGCGTATAGCCACTGTTTCAGAATATTCAAAAAACGATATTGCCAAAACTTACCGAGTAGCTTCTAAAAAAATAGACATAGTCTATAATGGTTCAAACCCTGTTTATCAGCCACTCGATAAAATAGAACGCAAACAAATAAAACAAATTTATACGCAAGGACTGGATTATTTTATCTTCATTGGCTCCATTCATCCGCGCAAAAATCCGGAGCGGATGCTTTTGGCTTTTGATGAGTTTCGTAAAAACTTTTCTAAACCATATAAACTTATAATTATTGGTAGTTATTTTTTCAAAAATGTAAAGCTGAAATCAATTTATCAAAAAATGCGTTTTAAAGACGATGTTGTTTTTATGGGACACCAAACACCCGAAAAAATTCATCAACTTTTGGCAGCGGCACAGGCTTTAATTTTAGTTTCTAAATTTGAAGGTTTTGGCATTCCCGTACTTGAATCAATGAATTGTAATGTGCCGGCAATTATTTCTAATGTAACTTCATTACCGGAGGTTGGCGGTGATGCTGTTTTGTATGCAAATCCGTTTTCGGTAGATTCAATTACTGATGCTATGCTAAAAATGGCAAAGGATGATGCCTTGCGAAAAAAGCTTATTGAAAACGGAAAAATTCAACGACAAAATTTTTCGTGGGACAAAACAGCCGAAAAACTATGGAATAGCCTTATGAAAACCGTAAAATAATACCAAAATGAATTATAAATTAGTCCAAAAAAATTTGGTGTTCCCGACAAGTCGGGACAGGTTATGCCGATGCTACATGAAAATAGTACAATAAATTGTACTATATTGAATGTGCAGTCGGTATAAACCTAATTTTATAAAATCTTTATTTACTTTTCATACTCAGCACCCAGTACCCAAAACCCTAAATTGTCTAAAAAATCAGTAAAAGTTTATAAGCAAATCTAAAACCCTTCAAAATCTCTTAACTCATCGGCGGTTTTTCCCATCGTAGTAATCACAATACTACTTTCGGCTTTCATTACTTCTCCATTTGTAACTTTTTTAAATCCACGTGTATTGGCTAATATCTCAGGTACATCATCTAAAATAAATTCGTAGCCGTATTGTTTGTGTGTATTTAAAGGTTCAAATTTTTCTGTTTGGGCATTCACCAATAAAAGTTCAGCACCAAAAGGCTCAGCACAAACAAATTCTTCGGGTAATTCATATACTTTGTTTACTTTATCAATGCCTATATAATAATTATCCAATAAAAGAACTTTTGCTCCGTCTGCCAAATAATATATAAAACGTATGTAACATGGCTTGTTTACACGAAGGAATAGCCGCAAAGTATCACCTTCGGTAAACAATAAGTCATCTGAGCCTTTATTGGTCCAAACTTCAAGACTTAAATCTCCTCCAATTACTTCATTTTCAAGAAAATTTTTACGTTTTGTATTAACTTCGATAAAATTTGCCGGTAAATATTCCAGTTTATTTTTTTCACAAAAAGCTTTTGAAAGTTTTGTTTCAACACTGGCAATGGCTTTTCCTGTTTTAAAATCACGCAAAACCACAATAATTTTTAAATATTCATTGTCGTTCCAATAAGTTCCAGTAATAATATAATCGAGCAATGATTGTTTTTTGTATTGGCTGGCATACTGTAAATTATGAATTTCCAAATTGGTTTCAGATACTAATTTTTGTTCCAATTCTTTATGCAAGCGTTTAGCAAATGGGCTACCCATACGCGTATCTTCATAAGTAAAGCTGCTTAATTTAACTTTTCCTTTCAAATCTTTTACTTGCATATTTAATCCTTTGGCAATAAAAAATGCCACATCCGAAATAGAATTTTTCGCAATACTATTTAATTGATTAATTCCATAGTCAATTTCAGTTTTTAATTGTAGCGTTTTGTCTTTTTTCAAAGAAACCTCATCACGCTTACCCATAGCTGCAAGAACTGCTTGTGCTTCTTCGAGTTCTCTTAAAATCGGCAAACATTCAAAATATGCCTGTAATGCTTTTTGCTGTAGATCTGCTTTTAACATATCATCGGCAAATTGTTTTTTCAGCTCTAAATCTTTTAAACCGGTATTTACTTTTTGCTTATAATGTGCAATTAAATCCGCCCGTTTTACATAACAAAAAGCATAAGCAATTTTTTTCTTTTTATCGTAAAAATGTTGGGTGGTCAAACCTGCAACATCTAGATTTGAAAAAGACACACTGCTCTGCTTTATATACTCGTATGTTTCCTGATTTACACCGGTATTGACATTATTCACCCCGCTTATCGTAATACTTTTAATTGAAATTTTTACCGCTTCGGTCAGTTCTTTGCGTGCATTTTCTTCACAGCGTGCAATCAACTCGTTTTCATCATCTCCGTAATAATTAGTTTCTGAACTAAAACCTGTTAAATAAATACTTTCAGGATATTTTAATACTCTTTTCTCATATTTTATCCAAGCCGGAGTTTGTGCAAAAATGATATTAGCGGGTGCCAAAAGCAAGAATGCCAGGTAAACAAAATTTAGCTTCATTTTATACCAATTTAGTTTAAAAACATTATTGTAAAATTATTAAAAAAAATACGATTGCTTATATTTTTATTCGTTTGTTCATCAAAAAATAAAAGTTATTAATCAATTTATTATGTATTTTCCATTTATAAGAGTGTTTTAACCCACATTATTACCTTCGGCTATGGGCTTCGCCGTTCATATTTTTAGCTTTGTATCTGCACAAAGCTTGTTCCGATTCATCGGAATGCGCAAAGATAAAAGTAAGGCACCCCAGATTTGAGTATTGTATTTCTTAAAATATATTGCTTACTTTGTTGATAAGTTTATTGTTTTTATCATAGAATACGGGTTAAGTTATAATTGCCACATAATTAATTATTGAGCTTTAAGATTTTTAAATAATAAACTTTTTCCTGATTTTAGCACTCGGTATTTCACAATTATTGTTTCTGATAATCTTTTTACGATGTTTAGCGATAAAATTATAAATGTAGTCAGTTAACCTATTGGGCAATAGATACATGATAAGTCCTAAAAATTTGTATTTTGGCAGTTTTTGTAAAATTTTTCTTACCGCTAAACTCCTGATAAAAAACTGATTATCTTCCAATAAAATTATTGTGTCCTCTTCTAAACCGACGATATGATGTTTTAACAGTAAATCAGCACCAAAAACAGATAAACTCGATACAAATATAAAATGATTGTTTGTATCATTTTTAGCCACAAACATTACAAGTTTATTACAAAATCCACAAGCTCCATCATATATTAAGTAAGTCATATCTGCTAATTCATTCTATAAAAACAGGAATAAAATACATAATAGTATTGCCTTTAAGATATAATAATTTAGAGAAAATTTATATTTTTGCACCTATTGCTTTGCTATAGTCAGGTATGAGTGTTTTTTTACACAAGATTATACTTTTTGTAAAACTTTCAGTAAATCTATTTTTTAAAATTAGGCAAATTAAAACGCTCAATTAATGACTTTACTTTTACTTTCTTTATTTCTTTTTTAGGATTTTCGACATTGAACCAAACCGTTTTTACTTCGCCGGGAAGTAGATCAAAATAATTATCGGAAAAAACACCTCTGTCCTCAGGATAATCAATAAACAGATTTTTTATAAATACATCGGATATAATACGGATACCAAATTTACCATTTTTGGTAAAAGTATTGGTTTGAATCTGCGAATGCGGCAAAATTAAATCTTTCACTTTAGTGAAAAACAGCTTGTTCTCTGCCAAAATTTGATTGTTTTCCATAATTTTTATATTCAGAAACAGCTTTTTTTCATCATATTTTGCCAAAATATCTTTAAAACTGCTCTCTGATAAAACAACCTTACTTATATTGCCTTTCATTTCAAGATGCAAATCTTTTTCCCACAAAGTTTTACCATAAAAATCCATTAGAACTGCCTCTACACGAACAGATTTATCATACTGATAATCAGATATCAGATAAATATCCAGTTTTCCGTTTTCATATACAGGTGAAACCAAAATCGGAGCATACAATTTGCGTAAATAATAGTGAAAAGCTTTCCATCTGCCGTAATAATCAATACTTGACCACGAAACCACAGGCCAACAATCGTTTAATTGCCAGTACAATGTGCCCATACAGTAAGGCTTTGCCCGCCGGTGTGCCTCAATAGCTGTTTTCATTCCTTCGGCTTGCAACAACTGACTCACAAATACGTAATTATGAAAATCAATAGGTACCCGATAATCACGGTGCATATACTCATCAATGGTTTCAAAACCAATCGGGTGTTTGTTGTGCGCTTTTAGAACCGGCGAAACCAGATACAAACTGCTGTCGGGGGCAAAACTCTTAACGCTTGCCATTGCAGGTAATGACTGAAAACCATACTCGCTCACAAATCTGCCCGTGTATTTAACATAAGCCGAAAAAGGCTCTTTCCCCCACCAAACACCCCAGTAATGAATATCACCACTGTGCGCTTCCTCGCCCCAGCCACTTGGTGCAGAATTAGGCGATGATTCCCAATAAAAGCGTCCACTGTCCTGCTCAGATACTACCTTTGGTAGTATATCGGCAAAAATTTTTAAATAATCATCGTAGATTTTTGCAGAATCCTGCGGGCTATAGCCAAAAGTTTTTTGATAGCCCCATCGCTCCCATGCAACCTGCATTTCGTTATTTCCGCACCAGAGTGCAATACTCGGGTGATTACGCAAACGCTTTACATTATCAACAGCCTCCTGACGGACATTTGCCAAAAACGCAGTATCTCCGGGATACATACTGCATGCAAACATAAAATCCTGCCAGATTAAAATCCCGTTTTCATCGCATAAATCAAAAAAAATATCGTTTTCATAAATACCTCCTCCCCATACGCGTAGCATATTCATTCCTACGGTTTTTGCATCGGCAATAAGTTTCCGGTAACGCACAGAGTCCACACGCGGCAAAAAATTATCCTGAGGGATGTAATTGGCTCCTTTCATAAAAATGGGTACTCCGTTTAATTTGAAATAAAAACTTTTTCCTAAGGAATCCGGCTCTTGCACAATTTCTATGGTTCTGATTCCAAAACGAAGTTTTTTTTCGTCAACCAAACGTTTTTGTTGCTTTATTTTTATCGTAAAATCATATAAATATGCTTCTCCCAAACCATTTGTCCACCAAAGTTTCGGATTCTTGATTTTAAAATTTTGAGTAAACCGATTTATTCCTGATTTTGCAACAGTCTCTTTTTCAGCAATTAAATCAGTTCCTTGATACAACAATAGCGTATAAGTTTGTTTTTTACTGCTATTTAATTCTATTTCAGCTTTTAAATCCGCCTGTGTAGCTGATAATCTTAACTGAAAAACCTGAAAATCAGTAATTTTAGCAAGATTCCACCCGTTTAGTTCAACAGTTCTCCAAATTCCGGCAGTAACAAAACGCGGACCCCAATCCCAGCCGAAATGATAAGGTGCTTTGCGTGCAAAAACGCTTACTTTTTTCTCATGCCTATCGTTTCCGGCAGGCAGATGATAGGGCAAACTATCCACTTTAGGAATATTTATTTTCATTGGCGAGCGAAAAACAATACGCAAAACATTATTTTTCTTTTTCAGGAGATTTTTAACATCTTTTTTCCACAAACGAAACATATTATCTGCCTGCAACAACAAAGTATCGTTCAGAAACACCTCTGCATAAGTATCCAAACCTTTAAAATTCAGCTCAATATTATTTTTGTTAAAAATTTCCTCACCTACATCAAACTTTGTTTGATATTCCCAGTCTTCATTTTCGATCCATTGAAGTTTTTCTTCGTTCTGTCCGTAAAAAGGATCTGGAATTAATTTATTAGCCAATAAATCTGTATTTACTGTTCCGGGTACGGTTGCCGGATACCAAAGCGTATCAGAAAATTTTCTGAATTGCCAGTTTTCAGATAAAATTTGTACCGCTTGTTCTTCATTTTCCGGCTTATTGCAAGAAAAAATCAGAAAAAAAATCAGAAAAAGAATAAAAGTATTTTGTTTCATGAATTTGCAATTTTCGGATAAATTTAAACAATATGGCTAATAAAAATAAAAAAAACGGTAATTTCGTAGATATTTCGGATTTGACAAATCATATAAGACGAACAACAAATTATTACATTATGACACTAAAAGAAATCATTTATAAAAACCGCAGCTACCGCAGATTTTACGAAGAAGTTGATATCCGTAAAGAGCAATTAAGCAATTTGGTTGATTTGGCACGAATGAGTCCCTCACCCAAAAATCTGCAAGCACTTAAATTTAAGATTTGTAATGATCGAAAACTAAATAATAAAATTTTTCCGGCACTTGCATGGGGAGGTTACTTGAAAAACTGGCAAGGACCCGAAAAAGGCGAACGCCCGGCAGCTTATATTTTTATCCTTGCCGATAAAAAAATCAGTTCGGATATTGCCAAAGATTACTTATACACAGCTTCGGGCTATGTGGCGCAATCCATGCTTTTGGGTGCCGTTGAAATGGGCTTTGGCGGCTGCACCATTGCCGCATTCCGTAGGAATGAATTGAATAAAGCAATTAATCTGCCCGAGCATCTGGAAATAATGATGGTTTTGGCATTGGGCAAACCCAAGGAAAACATCATCATCACGGAAGTAGAAAATCAGGATATAAAATACTATCGTGATGAAAACGGCAATCATTATGTTCCGAAAAGAAGTCTGAATGATTTAATTGTCTGATACTAAAGTCAGATGTTGTACGTTAAGCATCTGTTGAATACCAGTTGTTGAAAGCTTAATATTTAAAGAGAATAGTTTAAAAAATTATTTTAAATTAATTTACATGGTTATTGATTCGATTACGGTTACAATAGTTGTTATACTTACAGCTGCTTTAATCAGTGCTTTTTCACGCAGAGTAAAAAGAGATAAATGTCTGTATGATTTTAATAATGACCCGGTTGTGTTAGAAAAAATCAACGGAGAAATTGCCGGTGCGGGTATTTTACGTGTGGAAAATACAGGTCTTGAATTTATCTTTCCGGAAGAAAGTAGATATGAAAAAACAAAAAATATTTTATCAAGCTATATTTTTTATAAATACGAATATCCACAGATTCAGGCATTAATCCGTTTTCATGATAAACTAAGTGATGAAGGAAAAAAAGCCAGAGAAAAAGAACTGAAACGTACATACAATCCTTCAATATTTAAAAAAATCAGAAGAAAAATCCAGAATTTTTTTAAAACCATAAGTGATTCTCTTACGGAATTAGCAAACGCAATGGTAATGCACCTTCAAAAAAGCAGTGCTTCGGGAGCATTACTCAAATCGCAGGATAAATACCTGAAACAAATTAACCAAAACATAATTGAATCAGTCGGTTCAGCTTTTGATCCGATTTTGGAGCGTTACATAGGTCATAAGATTGTTTTTGAACTGATAAAGGGTGAAAGCATACACAAATATTCAGGTATTTTAAAAGAATATACGGCAAATTATATTGAAATTCTGGATGTTTTGTATAAAACACAAAATGAGGAAGCACGAAAGGCAGATATTATTGTTCCGCAAAAACTGGGAATTATCCGGCATTTGGGCGAAAAAACAGAGGATAGTAAAATTCTTTCGATCAAAGAACTGAAAAAGTGGATAAAAAAATAACAAACTCGAAACACAATGAAACGATCCGTAAATTTTTTAATTTTGTTTTTTTTATCAGCATTTATCTTTCAAAGTTGTGAAAGCGATTGTGGAGAGTGTTTTACACCTCCAAACTCGTTTCATTTTGTTTTTATTGATAAAACAAGTGGTGAAAATGTTTTTACAAACGGAATTTATAAGCCTTCTGATATTAAAATGTTTAATGAGTTTGACAGTAGCAATGTTGAATTTAACTTTATTGATGAAAATAATAGCAATATTGTTGAAATTAACACAATCGGCTGGAAGACAGAACGTGTAAATATATCTGTATTGTTGGCAAACAAACATATTTTTAATTTATATGTTGATGCTGAACGTTTATTTGACAACTGCTGTTCTTATACCCAATATAATGAAATTAGAATTGACAGTACAGAATATGAATTTAGTCCGGATACAGCACTTTATAAAATACTGATTGAATAGAAAGCTGATAAAGAACATTTTTTATTAATGCAACCATTAGTAAGAAGAGCAGGTCATTATAAATGATAGCGCTATGATGAACGAACAAGAACTAATTGAGCAATGCAAAAAACAAAACAGCAAGGCACAAAAAATACTATACGATAGGTATGCCGGATTGTTTTTAGGAATTTGTATGCGTTATGTTTATGAACGTTCAGAGGCTGAAGATATTTTGCAAGAAGGATTTTTGAAAATTTTTACAAAAATTAAAGAATTTGAAGGCAGAGGTTCTTTTGAAGGTTGGATGAAACGAGTGATTGTTAATACTGCAATTACACATTATAATAAAAATTTAAAACAGAATAAATATCATTATG
>JALWNR010000810.1 GCA_027083715.1 Bacteroidales bacterium | reverse complement strand
TTACTGGTTATAAAAGAAGTAATTGATAAATATGTGGGAATAATATTAAAAGTAGATGAAAAATATGCTCCCTTTGATATTGTTCAATTAGAAGAAGATTATACATTTAAGGCTAAATTTACGGTGGATTATCAAGGAAAGAAAAAAGAGGTTCTTTTGAGTGGAATAATTGACCGTATTGATAAAAAAGAAGGTATTTATCGTATTATTGATTATAAAACCGGTAAAGCAGAAAAAATTTTTAAAGAGTATGAGCAATTATTTACCGAAAAAATCAGCCAACGAAAAAAAGCTGTTTTTCAATTATTTATTTACGGGCTGTTGTTTAAAAGTAATAAAAAATTTGCTTCAAAACCGGTTATTCCGGGTGTTTATGATTTGCGCGCTATGAATAAGGATGATTTTAGTTCTGAATTATATATGGGTACATCTAAAAGTACGCAAAAGATTAATTCTGATAACTTTAACGAGCATTTAAATATTTTTAATAAGTTTTTGAAAGAAAAATTGAATGAAATTTTTGATAAGGATGTACCATTTCGTCAAACGGAAATATCTGAAAATTGTACCTATTGCTCATATAAAGATATTTGTTCGGTAGAAACTTAATACAAAAAAACTTAAAATTTTATATAAACTTTTTTGTGCATTAAAAAAATACTTTTACCTTTGCAGCGCTTTAAAACAAAAAGTATGACTCGTTAGCTCAGTTGGTAGAGCAACGCCCTTTTAAGGCGTGGGTCCTGCGTTCGAGCCGCAGACGGGTCACAAAAGCGTTTTCTGATTTCGGGAAACGCTTTTTTTATTTCATTAAATTATTGAATGGATAAATTTTAAAACTATTATTTGTCGTATATTCACAGCATAACTCGCGGATTTAAAATTATTGTATAATTATATCATTATATCATTAAATCATTCTCAATTCTCTTCATCACATAAAAAATCATCATTAATTACCGGATATTGGTGTGTAGGGCGAAAATTATAATGCCACCATTCACTACGGATAGGCGAAAAACCGTATTTTATCATTAAATTTTTTAAAAAAAGTCGATTATTTAATATTGTATCCGAAAAACCGGTATATGTATGATTTGCTTTTCTTGAAAGATCATCAAAACCTGTACCCATATCTAATTCTTTGTCGTTTTTATCTATGATACTTAGATCTACCGCTAAACCTCGATTATGAATTGAGCCTCCAACCGGACTGGCAACATATCCTTTTATGGGAAATTTTTCAAACATAAGTTTCTGTACTGAATATGGACGGTAACAATCATAAAAAATTAAACTCATCCCTTGCTCTTCTAATTCTTTTTGTACGTTTAATAAAGCTTTTGCCACTTTGTACCTGATAAAACATTTATTGCATGGATATAGTTTTATTTTTGTAAAGTTTTGATTACTTGCATAAGCAAGTTTTACCTTAGCTGCCGGAATAAATTCTTGTACATTAATCAGTGCATTTTCCGGAAAATCAATATATACAGGCTGTAAAATTTTATTGAAATACAGTGTATTATTGATTAATATTGCATTTATAGTGATATCATTGTTGCTAATATACTTTTGCTTAGCATTAGAAAAATATCCGCTTAATTTACCCGACAGTTCCAGAGTAAACAGATTTTTATTGATTTTTTTACTTTGCCAATTTCCTGTAAAGAAAATTTCACTAACTACCTTTTTATTACTTTTATTCTCTGATAGTTGATAAATAACAAATGTGTTTTTGAAAGAAAAGTGTATGTTTATTTTTGTTTTTTGTTTTTCTTTTTTTTTTTAAAATAATTCATTAGTTGTTAGGTTTTTGTTTTTGAAATAACTTTCTGTAAATTGTTGATTATCAGTGGAGTTTTGTTTGCTAATTCTTTTTCTTCGTACATGAATACGAACTGTACCTTTTGCGCTAATATTTAATGATATTTTAAAATGTGGATTGATTTTTTTTCCTTTTGTCAGTGCAATTATCGTATCATTACTCCATGAATATATCGGTTTTTCTTTATATAAAAACAGAATTTTTAATGATTTTACTTTTTTGTGGATAGTTATAGGCTTT
>JALWNR010000809.1 GCA_027083715.1 Bacteroidales bacterium | reverse complement strand
TACTACAGTTGAAGATTTATTGCGTTGGGATAAAGCACTTTATGAAAATAAGTTAATATCAGACAGTAGTTTGCAAAAAGCATTTGAATATCCGCCTGTGCGTAAAAACAGTATTCATGCTTATGGCTTTGGCTGGCGGTTAAGAAAATGTATTGATGGCAGTAAAATTATTTATCATGGTGGTTGGTGGCGGGGATTTAATGCACTTTTTGTGCGTGATATTAAAAATAAAGTAACAATTGTTATTTTAAGTAATATCCGTACACGTAGTTTTTCAAACTCTTACCAAGAGCTGTTAGGTATTTTTGACCCAAAGCGTTTGCATGAACGTATGCTTTTTGAAGAAAAAATGACTGAATTAAAAAAGCAAAAGAATGATAGCAATCAGATTGTGAAGTCTGATACTTTAAATACTTTATAGCTGTACTCTAAGAATTAAAAATTCAAAACCTGTACTATTGCAAGAGCTTTCACCCACAAGCTGACAGATGAATAAGATAAAAGTGGCACCCAGATTTGGGTGTTATATTCCTTAATTGCAGTATTTGTAATTGTCTGTTAATCAGTCAGATGCCAGAAAAGTCAACAAAAACCGGTGAACGGCGAAGCCCAAATTCGTCAAAATAAGATTGTATTTTGTTGCTAAAAAAAAACCGGAAAATTTTAGAAATTCCGGTTTTTAATTGTGTTTTTTAGACTACATTCATTAATTAATACAAGAAATTCAAACCAATATACAAACCACTTGTACCGTCTTGTTCATTGGTTGCCATACCATAATCAATTGCTACAATAAAATTATCGTTCATTGCAAAATGCAGTCCTGCACCAAAACTCATATGCCAACTTTCGTTATTGTAGTTTACCCAGCTTTGATATTGTGCAGGAATGTTTGTTCTGTCAAAAACATAAGGATCTACTACACGCCCCATATCTGCAAATCCACTAAGTGCAATATAAAAGTTTTGCTTTAAAAATTGTGTTTTTAGTATTTTCCAACGCAACTCAAAGTTTGCAAAAGCCATTCCATCACCCACAATACGGTTTCTTAATACACCTCGTAATGTTTTAGAGCCTCCTAAACCATCTCTAATATTATATGAATCATATAAGTAAGGTAGAATATAGAACGGAATATCACCGCTGGTTTTAGTTTGATAACTTAAACGATAGGCAAAAGTTAATGTTTTTGGTACAACCGTAAAATACTGACGATGAATTAAAATCAAAGCAGTAGCTGCTGAACTGTATTCTCCCATAAATTTGGGCCCGATTAAAAACAGTGCTTCACTCCATATACCACTATTTGGGTTAGGCTCATTATCGCGCGTATCAAAAACAAAACCTGTTTTAAAAAACGCATTATTACCGCCGCTTTTTTGATCGTCTTTAATTACACCCCAATCAACGTATAAATCATATAAACCTGCAGTATCCGGTAATTTATCGGCTTCATCCTTACCCTCATTAAGTTTAGCAATATCAACCGAGGCAATTTTACTGCCCAGATAGGTAACACCTGCTAACCATCTTAATTTTCTTCCTATTATATTTCCTTGAAAATCAGCTTTTAAAACAACAACTTTACGCTCATGTCTGTAAAATACTCTGGAGATATAATCAGGGTTAGTATCGTCTTCATAATTTGTGTTGTAATAAGACTGATAACCGTTAAATCCATAGAAATTTAATGCTTTTTCAGTTCGGTAAGATGCTTCCATTGTGGTTCGGATACCAGGTATTAGTTTATCACTGTCGTATCTGAATACATTGTTTCCGTTACCTTTTGTTGAACGTGACCATTCAAGATAAATAGAGTGATCGTAAAGAGGATAACGGCTACCATCACCAAAAAAATACAAGTTTGCCAAAATTCCATACTGGAATCCAATATCCGAATTGTAAGCAACTACTGGCAATGCTCCAAAATTAAATCCGGTTTTTACTTTTTCTTCGTCGGTTTTTGTACTGTCTGTTTGGCTGTAAGTAGTTAAAAATGAAAATGAAATCAATAATACAAGTAGAGTAGTTTTTTTCATTATAAATAAGTTTTAGATTAGCATTCGAT
>JALWNR010000808.1:353-2070 GCA_027083715.1 Bacteroidales bacterium | reverse complement strand
TTGCATAATTAAATATATATAGACATATAGAATTATATGCTTTACTAAAATCAATAAAAATTTACTTAAATTTTCAATTTTTTACTTAAAGTATTTGTTTTATATAAAAATTTTTATTTAAATTTGTCATTGTAAAAGAGTTTATTAATATTTATTGAAAAAATGAAAACAAACTGGTTAATCATATTATTAGTTATTGTATCGGCTAGCACGATTAACCTCGGAAGCACTTTAAAAAGTGGTACTCCTTCTATTGAATTTGTTGGACATGAGGAATTCAGCGGCAAAAACGGGGATGTTTTTATATATTCGATAAAATTACGTTCTAACGAAAACTTGGTTAATTTTAATGTTGTTCCCAGCATCGTAGGAGAAAATTCTGATTGTAAAATCAATTATTTTTTTGATAAAAACACCAATCAGGCTTATGTTAATTACCTGTATGTTTTACCTAAAAATGTAAAAGATGTGGATCAGGTAATTTTAACTTTTACCCTTAGCGATTCAAAAGAATCAAATATGTGTAAACAAATAATTCGGTTTGATGATATTAATTTTGCGGATGCAAAAGAGGATTTAACTGTAAATAAAGAAATTTAAATAGTTAATATAGGGGTTGAAACAAAGTTTATTGATCTTTTCTTTGTTTCTAGAATATGAATAATTTTAATTTTTCTATTGAGCTGCAAAGATAACGACTGAAAATGAAAATAGTACTTGTAGGGGGTTCATTAAGTTTTCTATTTCTTTCCAAAAGTCAAGCAGCAAAATTAATCCCAACATGAGGTTGGGATTTTTTTTTTGATAAAAATTTATTATTTTTGAAACCGTATTGCCTAAACTAAAACAAAATGCTGGAAAATATTGAACGAAAAGCTACCGAAGATACACCTTACATTCTTTTAAGAACCGATGGATATTGTAAATTTGAGGGTGATTCATATCCCGAAGATATTGCTACTTTTTATATACCTATTGTTAAATGGTTCGAAAAATACGAGCGAGAAGGACGAAATGACATGGTAATGGACATGAAATTACATTATTTCAATTCGGCATCATCAAAAATTTTTATTGAAATATTTGAACGATTATATAAATATACCGATAAATCTATTGTCGTAAATTGGTACTATCCTGAAAATGATGAGGAAATCTTAGAGTCCGGTAAAATTTATCAAGGAATTTCTAATTTGGAGTTTAATTATATTCCGTATTAAGGGTTTTCTGTCCAAATATGACTACCGTCTTCTAATGTTTCTTTTTTCCAAACGGGTAATTTTTCTTTTATTAAATCTACAATTTCTTCAACTGCTTTAAATGCTTGTCTGCGATGCCCGGCTGCTACCAGTACAAAAAGCGAATGTTCTCCGGCTTTAACCACTCCTACGGAATGACGAACATAGATTTTCTGTAAATCATTGTACTTTTGTTTAATATGCGTAAAAATTTTTTCCATTTCGGAATTTACCATTTCGTCATAAGCAGAATAATCAATTTCCTTAACTTTTTTTCCTTCCAGCACATCATTTCGTACTTGTCCCAGAAAAATTGATTGTGCTCCAATAGTTCCTTGTCTGGTTTCATCAATTATTTTACTCACTAAATTTTGTCCGATAGGACCCTGTATTAATATATTTTTATTTGTCATTTTATTCTTTTATAAATTCACTATCTCTTTCAACTTTTGCAACTCGTATTTTAAAATGCCTATACC
>JALWNR010000808.1:0-343 GCA_027083715.1 Bacteroidales bacterium | reverse complement strand
GTGTTCTGTATTTTCTTTCCATTTTTTTATAGATGCTAAATCACTCCAGTATGAAATTGTTATACCTATCTCTTTTCTTGCACTTTCAAAGCCTAAAAAACCTTTTTGTTTTACTGCTAAATCAAGCATCTTTTCAGCCGTTTCAGTATAGCCATTGTCTTCTTCTGTTCTATATGAACTAAAAATTACAGCATAGTAGGGTGGTTTGGGTGTTTTAGCAATCATAATCAACCTCCTGCAAAAGGTGGTAGTAATGCAACTTCATCACCATTTTTTAATTCATATTTCCCGTCAATAATTTCTTTGTTTACGGCAAAACGGTAATCCATATCTTTCATATCAG